>CAZLQO010000001.1:0-26642 GCA_964561955.1 Candidatus Woesearchaeota archaeon
TTTTCGTGCGAAGGATTTGAATCCGTGCATCACCATTTTTTTTATGTAGGTCATTGGCAAACCTCCTGTTTGCAGGCGACAGGCGACAGGTGGCAGGCGACAGGTTGCTTGTTATCTTTATCTCTTTTTTTCATAAGTGAAAGAAGGGAAAGTTGGTTTTTAAGGATTGTTAGAATAGTTTTCTTTGATTTGATTTGTGGAGTTTTTTGATGGTGTTCCATGAGTGTCTTATTATGTCTTTATATATTGGGTTGTTGAAGTTTTCTGTTGCGAATTTTTTCGTTTTGGGGTCGGCGGGGTAGCCTGAGCCGAAGTCGGTTTTTAGTTGGAGTTTTAGTTTATAGATTTCGTCTTCTCGTTTTTCTTTAGCTATGATTGAGGCGGCTGAAACTATTGGGTGGTTAAGGTCGGCCTTGTGTTCGCAATTTAAGATAATGTTTTTTGGATTGTTTAGTAGTCTATGTACGTCTGTTGTCCAGGATTGGATGTTTACGGAGGGGCAATCTATTATTACTTTGATTTTTTCGTTTAGGTTTTTGGTTAGTGTGTTTATTATTTTTGCGGCTTTTTCGGCTTCGAGAAGGTTTAGGTTTTTGTGGTTGTCGATTTCGTTTGGGGTTGAGAGTTCGATGTGGTATTTGTATTTTTCTTTTATGATGTCGCCTATTTTTTTTCTTTGGGTTGGGGTTAGGAGTTTTGAGTCTTTTGCGCCGAGTTTTTTTATTTTTGTTTCTTCTTTTTCTTCTATTAGGATGCCAGCGAGAATCATTGGGCCGAGGACAGGGCCTCTTCCGGCGTCGTCTATTCCGAGGAGTTTCATAAAGTATAAAGAAGAGAAAGCTTTATAATGGTTTTGAGATAGGTTGGTTTGTAGCGGGGTGGAGCAGTCTGGTCAGCTCGGCAGGCCCATAAGTAAGCCATAGGTTTTCATTCCTATGCGTTCGCCTAGGAAACCTGCAGGTCACGTGGTTCAAATCCCGTCCCCGCTATTTGGGATTTTGTTATGGAGAAAATTTTATGAGAGTTGCAGTATATAATCAGATGTTTGGATTGAAGGGGAGAAGTTTTTTTGGGAATGTGATGGGACATTATTTTGTGCATTTCCAGAAGAAGCCGGAAAGGGTTGGGAAAATTGTTAGTTTGAATGAGACTTTTGAGGTTGTTGAGAAATCAGGGGTGGATGTTGTTGGGATTTGTGAGATTTATGAGGGGCAAGAAAATGAAATTATTTTTGGTTTGGAAAAATTAGGATATAGGTATTTTTATTTTGGGAGGGGTCATCGATTCAAGTATAATGATAGACATGTGGTTGAGTTGATTGCTTCGAAGATTGAGGGTGAACAGTTGGATTATAGGATTTGGCCGATTGAGAATAGGCTTGGGGGTGGTGGAGGGTTTGTGGTTGTTCGATTTGGTGGGTTTAGTATCATGCATGTACATTTGGGATTACCGACTCGGGGAATGTTTAAGAAACAGATTGAATATATGCAAAAAATAATTAGTGAGTTAAAAGGGAAGGTAATTGTGATGGGGGATTTTAATTATAGTTGGTGTGATTTGAGTGAATATTTTCTAAGTTTTGATTTGGCTAGTGGTGGAGTCAAAACGTGTAGTTTGACTCCTATTATGCGTTGGCTATATAATAAAGATGTTGATCATGTTTTTTGTCGTGGATTTGGGGTTGGAAAATTTGGGACTTTTGAGAGCAGGTCGGATCATAAGTTGGTGTATGCTGATTTGAATTATGTGGGAGACAGGATTTGAACCTGCGTAGGCATAAGCCACAGCCGCTTAAAGGCTGCCCGTTTGACCGGACTCCGGCACTCCCACATGTGATTTTTAGTTTTTGTTAGATTATAAGTTTTGTTGTTAGGGTTGTGTTTCGTTAGGAAATGAGGAATGGGGAATAGGGAATGGGGGTAGGGGCCATTTGGGGAACTTCGTTCCCGGATACAGGGGCGGCTTTTCCGCCCTGGGGCGTCGGGAGTTTAATGTAAACAGTGTTGGGGATAGTTTTTTATAGGTGGGTTATTTTGTTTTGCTGGAGGATATATGGTAGCAATTATATTGACGTTGTTGGCGGTCTTTTCGATTGTATTTGGAATAATAGTTCTTGCTTGGAAGAAGTCTCTTAATTATGCGGTTGGATTTTGGCTGTTGTTGAATGGGCTTTTGCAGATTCTCAGTCCTTATCTTTAATTATGAAGAACAAGAATGTGGGGTTTTTGATTGTAGGGATTGTGGTTTTGTTGGATTAGTTATTGGTTCGTTTTTGATTATGGCTGTTACGAATGTGAATTTATTGAGGCTGAGAAAGATTTAAGCCTCCGACGGGGATCAAACCCATGGCCTTCTGATTACGAATCAGACGCTCTATCAACTGAGCTACGGAGGCGTGGGATTTTGATGTGGGTTAAGTTTAAAAAATGTTTGGATTAAAATATTAGATGGATGGATTTGGATCCTGTCGGAAGTTTATTTTAGGAATCTTTAAATACAATGGTTTATTTTGATGGGTATGAAAAAAAGCTTATTATGGACAATTATTGGTATAATTTTAGTGGTGGTTTCGATAGCTATACTTCAATTGACAAATTTTAAGGTGGGGATGGTTTATGTTTTAATTGGAAGTTTTTTACTTTTTTTGGTGTCTCTTTTTATGTTTGCATTAGGTACAAAGAAAGTATGGTTAAAGGTGTTGATTATTTTGATTGAATTAGCATTTGTTTCTTGGATTATTTATGGCATATTGAATCCTGCTAGGTTTGGTTTTGGTTGAGTTTGAGATGGCGATTTTGTTTGAGGAGGATATAAGATTATAATAAAATTTAAAAGTGGAATTTTATAGTTGGTAAGATGGATGGGTTTGATTTGACGAAATATCAGGAGGATGAGGCCGAGAAGACTAAGTTGAAGAAGATTCTTGGGAGGGTTTTGTCGGGGCGGAGTGATTATGAGGTTATCGAGGAGGTTAAGGTTGAGAAGGTTCGGAAATGTGAGTGTGGTTGGCCGATTGAGTCTGGGGCGAAGTTTTGTTCGGAGTGTGGGGCGAAGTGTTAGGTTTAAAAAGATTTGAGTTGTTTGGGTGGGATGAGAAAGATTTTGTTTTGTGTTTTGTTGCTGGGGGTTTGTTTTGTTGCTGGGGCGGAGTATAATAGGATTGGTGATTTGGAATTGCCTGAGACGGGGTTTGTTATGAGGAGTGAAGCGTTGGCGGCTATTGAAGATTCTGAGGAGATGATTAATAGAATGAGGGATAGTAATTTTTCTGTTGTGAAGGTTAGTGAGGATTTGGTTAAGGCGAAGGAAGTTTTTCAGATGGTTGATTATAGTGAGATTTTGAGAGATAGTGGTGCGACTGCGGAGGCGAGGTGGGAGGCGATTAAGGCTATAGGAGAGATTGATTGGAGATATTTGGAGTATGGAGATGTTCTTGATTATACTGATGATATTATGGCGACGGTAGAGAAGGCTTTTTTGTCTTATGAGTCTTTGGTTCTTGCGAGGGTTGTTTATGAGGAGTGTTTGGATAGAGGAGAGATTGTTGATGATGCTTTGATTGAGAGGGCGGAGGGTGCTT
This sequence comes from Candidatus Woesearchaeota archaeon, assembly GCA_964561955.1. Lineage (GTDB taxonomy): Archaea > Nanobdellota > Nanobdellia > Pacearchaeales > GW2011-AR1 > JAGVXH01. The sequence continues at coordinate 3,581 of CAZLQO010000001.1, forward strand.
TTTATGAAGAGAGGTATGATGAGGCTAGTAATTTTGCTCTTATGGCTAAGGAGTTAGCGGAGGAGGGGTTTCCTAAGGTTTCGTTTTGGGATAGGGTTGGGGATTTTTTTGGTGCGTATTGGATTTATGTTTTGGTGTTAATGATTTTTGTTGTTGCGTTTTTTCACAAGAAGATAGTTGGGGTTTTTAGGAGGGGGTGAGTTAGGTTTAAAACCTTTCCTTGTTAATTTTATTTATGAGATTGGCGATTGTTCATAAGGAAAAGTGTAAGCCGGCGGCGTGTGGTCTGGAGTGTAAGAAGTATTGTCCGGTTGAGAAGAAGGAGTTGGATAGTTGTGTGCGAGTGCGCGCGAGACGACAGATGACAGACGACGGGTTACAGGAAGGGGGATGGGAGGGGGCTAGGATTGATGAGGGGAGTTGTGTGGGGTGTGCGATTTGTGTGAAGCGATGTCCGTTTGGGGCGATTGATATTGTGAATTTGCCGTCGGTGAGTGAGGATGATTTGGTTTATCGTTATGGGGAGAACGGGTTTGCTTTGTATGGGTTGCCTGTGCCGAAGGTTGGGAAGGTTTTGGGATTGTTGGGGAGGAATGGGATTGGAAAGTCGACTGCGATTGAGATTTTGAATGGTTCTGAAAAAATTGAGGTTACTAGATTTAAGGGGACGGAGTTGCAGAAGTATTTTGATTCATTAGATGGGAAGAAGGTTTCGTATAAGCCGCAGAATCTGTCGGGGTTGGCGAAGGATGTTGGGGTGATGGAGTTGTTATTGAAACGGGGCTCTAAGGCTGCGATTGAGAAATTGGCTAAGAAGTTGAATGTTTCTAATGTTTTGGGGAATAAGATGGATAAGTTGTCTGGTGGGGAGTTGCAGAGGGTTGCGATTTTGGCGGCTTCGCTTGGGGATTCGGACATATATTTCTTTGATGAGCCGTTGGCGTTTTTGGATATTGGTGAGAGGTTGCGTGTTAGTGATTTTATTAAGGAGTTGGGGCGCGGTAAGACTGTTATTGTTGTTGAGCATGATTTGTTGGTGTTGGATTATTTGACGGATTATTTGAATGTGTTTTATGGTGGGCAGGGTTCTTTTGGGACTGTGTCTGGCGTTAAGAGTTCGAAGGTTGGGGTTAATGCTTATTTGGATGGGTTTTTGAAGGAGGAGAATTTGAGGATTCGGGATAAGGCTTTGAATTTTAATTTTACTAGGAATGCTGTTGTTTCTGGGAAGAAGATTACTTCTTGGGATGATTTTAGCTTGAAGTTTGATTCTGGATTTGAGTTGGATGTTAAAAAGGGGGAGATTAGAGAGAATCATGTGGTTGGGATTTTGGGGAAGAATGGGACGGGGAAGACGTCATTCATTCGAGCTCTTGTGGGCGAGCTCGAAGTTAATGAAGGTGTCAGAGATCAGGCGTCAGGTGTCAGAAAGAAGTTGGATTTGGGTATTGATGTTTCTTATAAGCCGCAGTATTTGTTTAGAGAGAGTGAGGATTTTGTGAGGGATATTATTTTTCGGGAGAAGATTGGAAAGAAGTTGGCGTCGGTGTTTAATCTTGGGGTTTTGGTTGGGAAGAAATTGAAGGAGTTGTCGGGTGGGGAGTTGCAGAGGTTTAGTGTTGCGAGGTGTTTGGCGAAGGATGCGGATGTTTACTTTTTGGACGAGCCTTCGGCTTATTTGGATGTTGAGGAGAGGATTGTTGTTGCGAAGGCGATTAAGGATATTATGACAGAGAAGGAAAAGACGGCGTTTGTTGTTGACCACGATTTGCTTCTTGTTTCGTATTTGGCTGATTCGATTATTAATTTTTCTGGGGTATCTGGTAAGAGTGGCGTGGCTTCTGAAGTTGTTGGGTTTGAGGAGGGGGTTTCTAATTTATTGAAGTCGCTGGATGTTACCTTGAGGAAGGATAAGGATTCGGGGCGGCCTCGGATTAATAAGAGGGGTTCGGTTTTGGATAGGGAGCAGAAGTTAAAAAATCGTTGGGCGATTTTTTAACTTCGGGGGTATGGGTGTTGGGTGTATGGGGTGTTGTGGGTGGTGGGTGGTGTTTTGAGATAGTTTTTTATATTGGTTTTTGTTTGTGGGTTTATGAAAGATGAGATTGTTAAGTTGATTGCGAAGGTGACTGGGTTGAATGTTGGGGATGTTGGGAATTTGATTGAGGTGCCGCCGAAGGAAGAGATGGGGGATTTTGCGTTTCCGTGTTTTGGGTTGGCTTCTCGAATGGAAAAGAATCCTTTGGTGATTGCTAAGGAGTTGGTTAAGAAATTTGGGAAGGGTTTGCCGAAGGGGATTGGGAAGGTTAGTTCGAATGGGGCTTATGTTAATTTTTTTGTTGATAAGAAGGTTTTGGCTGAGAGGGTTTTGGTTGGTGGGGGGAAGATTAGAAAGAGGAAGGGTGGGAAGGTTATGATTGAGTTTTCGCAGGCGAATACACATAAGGCGTTCCATATTGGGCATATTCGTGGGACTAGTATTGGGGAGAGTTTGGCGCGGATTTCCGAGGCTGTTGGAGATAAAGTTGTTAGGGCGAATTATCAGGGGGATACGGGGATGCATGTTGCTAAGTGGATTTGGTGTTATAATAAATATCATAAGAAGGAAAAGTTAAGGGGGGATGAGGGATGGGTTGCGGGAGTTTATGTTGATGCGGTTAAGAGGTTGGGGGCTAACGATAAGTTTCAAGAAGAGGTTGATGAGATAAATAGGAAGTTGGATTCGAAGGAAGATAAGGCCTTGAATGATTTATGGAAGAAGACGCAGAAGTTGTCGTTGGATGCGTTGGAGGTTGTTTATAGGGACTTGAATACGAGGTTTGATAAGTATTATTTTGAGAGTGAGTTTGAAGGTGCGGCGAAGAAGGTTGTTGCTGGGTTGGTGAAGAAGGGGATTGCTAAGGTTGATGATGGGGCGACGATTATTGATTTTGATGGGAAGTTGAATGTTTGGGTTTTGTTGAGGGGTGATGGGACAGTTTTGTATTCGGGGAAGGATATTGCTTTGGCGCAGGAGAAGTTTAAGGATTTTGATTTGGGTCGGAGTGTTTATGTTATTGCTGATGCGCAGAATTTGCATTTTGTTCAGTTGGTTGAGACTTTGAGGTTGATGGGTTTTAAGGATGCTGGGAAGATGAAGCATCGGGCTTATGGATTGGTTCGGTTGCCTAGTGGGAAAATGTCTTCGAGGACGGGGAATAATATTTTGTATAGTGATTTTAAGAAGGAGATTGTTACCTTAGCTATGGAGGGATTGAGGAGTCGGGAGTCGGAGGTTAGGGGTCGGGAGTTGGAAGATAGGGCTTTGAAGATTGCGATTGCGGCGATTAAATATTCGATGTTGAAGCAGGATATGAATAAGACTATTGTTTTTGATAAGAAGGAGGCGTTGAGGTTTGAGGGTGACACTGGTCCTTATTTGTTGTATTCGTATGCGAGGGCTGCTTCGCTTTTGAGAAAGCGAAGGGGCCGTGGGCCGTGGGCCGTGGGCCGTGGGCTTGATGTTAGTGAGGTGAGGTTGTTAAAGAAGATTGATGGGCTTGGGGATGTTGTTGTTAGGGCTTATGAAAGTTTGGCGCCGAATTTGATTGCTAATTATTGTTTTGAGTTGGCGCAGATTTTTAATGAGTTTTATCATTCGTGTCCGGTGATTGGTTCAGACGAGGAGGGGTTTAGGTTGAAGTTGGTTGATGTTTTTAAGGGGACTTTGAAGAAGGGGTTGGATTTATTGGGGATTGAGACACTTGAAGAGATGTAGTTATTTAACTTGTTTGAAGTTTTTCCATGCTATTTCGAAAAGTTGTTCTAATGCTTGTGCGAAGAATTCTGTGTTTAGCCAGACTCCGACGTCGTAGGTTGGGTGGATGTCTCCGTCGTCTAGAAGCATAAACATTAGTTGTTCGCCGTCAACTATCATAAATCGTGCTTTTAGTGATTCGACATTTCTTACTTCGGCTACTTTTGAGAAATCTTTTGCGACTTGTTTGTTTTCTTCTGTTATTGGGGCGGCGATTCTGATTGTTACGCCCCTCTTTTTTGCTTTTTCTAATGAGGGTAGTAGTACTTCGAGTTTTCGGCTTAGTCCGTCTGCGGTTGTTACGAGTGTGATGGTGTTTTGTGCTTCTCTTACTAACATATCGAGATGGTTGTGGATGTTTTGTCGGCCTTTTAGTGCTCCAGATAGGTTTGATGGTTCTATGTATTTAATCCCGTCTGTGAAAAGTCCGCTTAGTTCTTCGAGGACGTCGTTGCCCTTTAGTTTTTCTAGTCTTTTTGATTTTTCATTTGCTGTGATTACGAGGTTCTTTTTTACTCGTTCGATTACTTCTTCGGGTTTTAGTGCTATGAATTTGATTGGTTTGCCGAGTTTCATGACTATGAAACCTTTTTTTTCTAATGATTCTAAGATGTCGTATGTTCGGGAGCGTGGGACGTCAGAGATTGATGATAATTCGCCGGCGGTTGATGTTCCTCTGGATAGGAGTGCGGTCCAAACTTTTACCTCGTAAAGATTGAGGTCGAATATTTTTCTTAGTCGGCTTAAAAATTCCTCTTTGACAATCATAATAGTTTTAATGTTGAATAGTATTTAAATGTTTCTTCAGATTGTTTCGGTAATGAGGAGTGAAAACTTTTTTTGTCGACGCTGTTAAATTTTGTTGAATTTAATGAAGAAGGCTTTGTTTTTTATTTTTCCTTCTTCGGAGTGACTAAACTTTTTGTTAGATTTGCTTAGTGAAATTGTTTTTGCACCGACTCTTTCTTGGATTAAATCTATTTGAGATTTTAGGTTGTTGTTGAAATCTGAGGATATTTCTAATTCGATAAAGTCTGATTTGACGAGCCCTGCTTTTTTTCTTAGGCTTTGAATTTTTCTGGAGATTTCTCTTGCGAATCCTTCGTCTTCGAGTTCGGGGGTTATTTTTGTGTCGAGGGCTACTGTTATCTCTTCGTTGGTTTTGAAATTTTTGATTTCGATGTCTTTGATGTTGAGTTGGTCTTTTATTATTTCTTTAAGTTCTTTGTCTATTTTGATTGGGGCTTTGATTTGAGCCTTTGCTAGTGGCCATTTTAAACTGATTTGTTTTTTGTCTCTTTCTCTTAATCCTTGGGAGACAATCCATCTTGTGATTCTTATGTCATCTGTGATTTCTTCATTTATTAATTTTTTATTTGTCTTTGGATATTTTTCTAAGTGGACGGATTTGTCTTTGCCGTTTAGGTCTTGGTAAATTTTTTCTGTTGCGAATGGGAGAATTGGGGCTAGGATTTTTGTTATTTTTTCGAGGACGTATCTTAGGGTTTTTCTTGCGGATTCGTCGTTGTTATTAAACCTGTCTCGTGAGTTTCGGATGTACCATGTCGAGAGGTCGTTGATGTATTCTTTGATGGAGGAGCAGGCTTTTACTGTGTTGTATTTTTCGAGGGCTTCTTGGACGATTGAGTTTAGTTCTTCGGTTTTTGAGATTATCCATTTGTCCATTAAGTTGTTTGATTTTTTGTAGACTTTGTCGTTTTTTTGTTTGTAGTCTTGGTAGAAGCTTGAGATGTTGTATAAGAGGACGGTGATTTTTTTGTAGGTTTCTTCTAAACCTTTTTCTGAGAAGTTTAAATTTTCTGCGTTCATGACTGGGGACGCTAATAGGTAGAATCTTAAAGTGTCGGCGCCGTATTTGTTTATGACTTCTAGTGGGTCTGGGTAATTTTGTAGTGACTTTGACATTTTTTTCCCGTCTTCTGCGAGGATTGTTCCAGTTGTTAGGACGTTCTCGAATGGGATTTTGTCGAAGAGAATTGCGGATAGCGTTATCATGTAATAAAACCATGCTCGTGTTTGCCCAATGTATTCTGTTACGAATTGGGCTGGGAAGTTTTTTTCGAAGTATACTTTATTCTCGAATGGGTAGTGAAATTGTGCGAAAGTCATTGAGCCGGATTCGAACCAGCAGTCGAGAACTTCTGGAATTCTTGTGTATTCTTCGTTGTCTATTTTTAGTTTTATATTGTCCAATGTATCTTTGTGCAAATCGGTTATTTTTTTGTTTGTTAGAGAGTTTATTTCTTTGATTGAACCTACGACTTTTATTTTTCCCGATGGTGATTTCCATATTGGGATTGCGGTTGCCCAGTATCGGTTTCGTGTTATGTTCCAATCTGGGGCGGTTGAGATATTGTGTTGCATTCGACCTTCTTTGAGGTGTTCGGGGAACCAGTTTATTTTGAGGTTTAGTTTTAGGAGTTTGTCTTTGATTTTTTGGATGTCGACGAACCACGCTGGAAGGGCTCGGTAAATTAATTTGGTGTCGCATCGGTAGCAGAATGGGTATTCGTGTTCTTCTTTTCTTGAGGAGATTGCTTTGTTTGCTTTTTTTAGGTCGATGACTATTTGTTCATTTGTGTCGTGGACTAATTGTCCTTTGTATTCTTTTATTTCTTTTGTGAATTTCCCGTTGTCATCTACTGGCTGTACCATTGGAATTTTATATTCTCGGCAGATTGCGTTGTCGTCTTCGCCGAATGCTGGTGCGGTGTGGACGATTCCGGTTCCTTCTTCGGCTGTTACGAAATTTCCTAATATGAATTTGAATGAGTTTGGGTTGTCTTTGAAGTAAGGAAAGAGTGGTTCGTATTTTTGGTTTTCTAGTTCTTTTCCTTTTATTTCTTTTGTGATTTCGTATTCGTCTTTGGATTTGTAGAATTTTTTTATTAGGTCTTTTGCTAGGAGGTAGGTGTTGCCGTCGTCTTTGTCTTTGACATATGCGTATGTTAGTTTTGGGTTGACTGTTAGTGCGAGGTTTGAGGGGAGGGTCCATGGGGTTGTTGTCCAGGCGAGTGCGTAAATATTTCCTTCGGAAATATTTCGCTTGTCGCTTGTCGCTTGTCGCTTGTCGCTGTTGGTTAGTTTGAATTTTACAGTTATCGTTAAGTCTTTGATTATTTTGTAGGAGTTATCCATTGCGATTTCAGATTTTGCTAGAGGGGTTGCGCAGTGTGGGCAGTACATTAGGATTTTTTCGCCTTCATATAGGTAGCCTTTTTCGTAGAGTTGTTTGAATGCCCACCAGACTGATTCGATGTAATTGTTGTCCATTGTTTTATAGCCTCCTTGCCAGTCTACCCATCGACCTATTCTGTCGATTTGTTTTTCCCATTCTTTTGCGTATGAGAGAACTTTTGACCGGCAGTAATCATTGAATTTCTTTATTCCCATTTTTTCGATTCCGTCTTTTGATTTTATTCCGAGTTCTTTTTCGGCGATTGATTCTATTGGAAGTCCGTGGCAGTCCCAGCCCCAGTTTCGCTTGACGTATCGGCCTTGCATTGTGAAAAATCTTGGGAATGTGTCTTTTAGGAATGAAGGAAGAAAGCTTCCGTAGTGTGGAAGTCCGGTTGCGAAGGGTGGGCCATCGTAGAAGATGTAGGGCTTGCCTTTTTCTGTTTGTTTTAATGATTTTTCAAATGTCTTGTCTTTCTTCCAGAATTTTAGAATTTCGTCTTCCGTTTCTGAGATGGATGTCATAGTTTGGTTTAGGGAGAAGGATATTTAAGATTATTGAATAGGGTTATTTTTTGGATTGTGAGAGTTTGCCGATATAGAGTGTTGCGAGGACTGCGATTATTGTGACGAGGACTGCGTATGTAAGCATTGCTATAATTGAGCTTTGTTCGCCGAAGATTTGTTTGAAGATTCCTTGGATTGCGGAGTTCCAGGCGAGGGCGGCGATAAGTCCGAATGCTCCGGTTATTAGTGTTGCGAATTTTTCGGTTACTTCGTTTCTCATAGATTATTAGAGTTAAGTGTTCTTTAAATATTCTTCTTCTATGTGATTGAGTTTTGCTGGGATAATTAGACAGAATGGAAGCTTTATTCGCTGTTCGCTGTTCGCTGTTCGCTTGTCGCTTGTCGCTTGTCGCTTGTCGCTTTTGAGATTTTCTGGAGTATCGTAGAATATTTTTTGGTTGTTGGTTCCGGCGTTTGAGATTGCGATGATTTTTTGTTTTAGGGGAATTGATTCGTTTAACTGATTGATTGCTTCTTTGATTTCGAGTCCGATGTCGGTTAGGATTAGGGTGTGGGCTTGGATTGATTGGTTTTGTTTGATTACGTCGGCGAAGGATTTTGGTTTGTTGGTGTGTTCTTTCCAATTTGGCATTGATGTTGTTTTGCCGAATTTGTAGAGGGAGAGTCCGGTTTCAGCGACGGTTGTTAGGATTGATGCGTTGTGGAAGATTTTGTAGGGGATGTTTTGTTTTTTGGCTGCGAGGATTAGTTGGATGTGGGTTGTTGCTGAGAGGGCGTCGCCGTAGATCAGGAGGGCTATGTTTTTTGTTTTGGCTTCTTTTATTATTTGTTCGGATTCTAGTTTTTGTCTGTCTATTGGCTCGGCGTTTATTTTTTTGATGTCGTAGGGGAAGTTTACTGTGTAGTTTTCGAGGTAGATTTTGTCTGATTGGTTTATGGCTTCTTGAGCTTCGGCTGTTAGTGAGTTTTGGTTCATTCCTAGTCCGATTAAAAAAAGGTTGCCTTTTTTTGATGCTTGTCGCTGGTCGCTTGTCGCTGGTCGCTTGTTTTGTTTCATGGTTTTTTTTCTGGGAAGGCGATTGATTCGAATCCGCAGTCTTGTCATTTATGTGTTGCTATGAATCCCAGTACCGATTCTCCCACTGAGGGCTTGTATTCTATATTCGTTGATTTGCATTTTGGGCAGTATTTTGTTTTCATGATTTGTGCCAGGTTAGGGTTGTGATGAATGTGAAGGTTAGGGTTAGGGCGATTGTTTTGTTTGTTGTGTAGGTTATTGCGGTGGCTATTGCTATTATCCATAGTATTACTGGGAAGTATTTTGTGTAGATTGGTTTTTCGTCTTTTGTTGTTTTTGCTAGGGCTATTCCTAGGGGGATTGCTAGGAGGAGGGTTAGGTATTCTATCATAGGGTTTTTAAGTGGTGGATGTTATTAAATGTTATGGGATTTGAAAGAGAATAATATTTGAAGGACATTGAAAAAGAGGAGAAGAATTTTTTAAAGGCGCCGCTTTATCTTTATGGTACAGAGGCAATTGGTTCTTATTATCGTCTTTTGAATTTGAAGGGGAAGTCGGTTTTGACTGTTAATGGTTCGGGTGACCAGGTTTTGAATGCTTATTTTTTTGGGGCTAAGAAAGTTATTGGTTTTGATTTAGTTAAGAATACGAAGTATTTGCTTGATTTGAAAATGTCTGCGATTAAGAATCTTAGTCGTTTAGAGTTTTTGTCTTTTTTTGGAGACATAAAAGATTTAGGAGATTTTGATTATGATACTTATTGTTCTTTAGAAAAAGATTTAGAAAAAGAATCGGCTGAGTTTTTTCAGGAACTTTTTAAGAATTATAATTTTGATGGGAGTAGATTAATTAATTCGGATGATTTTAGAAAAAGGAAGGAATTTTATGGGAAGCTTTTTGTAGTAAATCCTTTTTTGGCTAGTGATGCGAATTATCGTAAAATTCGAAAATCTTTGGGGGATGTAAAAATGAAATTTGTCAAATCAGATATTTATGATATTCATAATGTTGTTAAAGAGAAGTTTGATTTTATTAATTTATCTAATGTTTTGAATTATATTTCTAAGGATTTGGTGAAGAGAAATGTACGACAACCTTTGGAGGATATGTATGATAAGATTTTGATTAATTTGAAAAAGAAGCTTAATCCTAAGAAGGGGAGGATTTTTTATTATTCGTTTTATCGACGACCTCAGGAAATTGAAGATACTCCTTTAATTAATCAAGTGAAGAGTTTTGAGTGGATGAAATCTCGAGGTAATTTTGAGGTTTCAAAGAAGGATTTTGAGGGGATTTTGTTTGGGAGGGATTGGATTACTGTTTTGGAGAATAAAAAATGAGAGAGACATTTTGATTATTCTGTTTTTATTTTAGTTTTTTTTCCATGCCATGAGTTATTGTTTTGGTTTTTCCAATTCTCCAAATATAAGATTTATTAATTTTATATCCTTGTTTTAGGTAGAACTCTTTGGAGAATCTTAATGAGTATAAATGTATTTTTTTAATATCTTTTTTCTTGGCATATTCTTCGGCGAATTTTAATAGTTTGGTTCCGATTCTTTGATTGAGGAATTTTGGTTCAATATACAAACCGCCGATTTTAAATTTTCTTTTATATTTTTCGCCGAGGTATATTGTTCCGATTAATTTTTCTTTCTTAAAAGCACAGAACATTTCAAAATTTTTTATTTTTTCTTTAATTATTGATAAAGAGTTTTTTTCAATAAGTCCTTTCTTCTGTTCTGGAGTGTATTTGTTTATTTTTGCATTTAAGATGTTTCTTTTAATTAGGTTAGAAATTCTTTTTGCGTCTTTTAGGGTAGCTTTTTTGATTTTCATTGTTATTTTTTAAGAATTTGTTCTATCATAGGGTTTTTAATTGGTGGATGTTATTAAATGTTATGAAGTTAGTTGACGTGCATGCGCATTTGGAGCATCCGAGATTTGAAGGGGATTTGGATTCGGTGGTTGAAAGGTTTGTCGAGGCTGGCGGGGAGGTGATTGTTAGTAGTGGGGTTAATCCTGAGACGAATCGGAAGGCGTTGGAGTTGGCTGAGAAGTATGATTGTGTCAAGGTTAGTTTTGGTTTATATCCGATTGATGCTTTGGCTAAGGAGGTTGAGAATTCTAGTGAGTTTTTGAGGGAGATTGAGGAGTTTGATGTTGATGAGGAGTTGGGTTGGATTGAGGAGCATAAGAACGATTGTGTTGCGATTGGTGAGGTTGGGTTGGATTATAATTGGAAGGAGTTTCAGAGTGATGAAATGCGTGAGAAACAGAAGGAGGTTTTTCGGAAGGTGTTGAGGTTGGCTAAGAAGATAGATAAGTGTGTGGTTGTTCATTCTCGGAAGGCTGAATCTGATGCTGTGGATATTTTGGAGTCTGAGAAAATAGAGAAGGTTGTGATGCATTGTTTTAATGGGCGGAAGAGTTTGATTCGGCGGGGGGTTGAGAATGGGTGGTTTTTTTCGGTGCCGCCTGTGATTGTTAGGCTTGAGCATTTTAAGATGTTGGTTGAGATGGTTCCGTTGGGGCAGTTACTTACTGAGACTGATGCTCCTTATTTGTCGCCGGTTGTTGGGGAGAGGAATGAGTCGGCTAATGTTTTGGTTACTTTGAAGGAGATTGCGAGGATTAAGGGGGTTAGTGTTGAGGAGGTTGGTGATTCTGTTTTTGAGAATTTTAGTTTGTTGTTTGGGGTTTGAGTTTTTACTTGTATTGGTGTTTTAGCTTGTGTTGGGTGCTACGGAATGTGGTTTGCTTCGCAGAACTTTCGCAAACACGCTGATGCGCTCACATTACTGGTTTGGTAATGCCACAGGGGGGATGTGGGCGTACGGGTTATTTTGCGATTTTCCAGACTTCGTTGAAGTAGGTTCTCATTGTGTTTGCTATGTTTTGGGAATGGATTAAGATTCCGGTGATGTTTGGGTGCCATGAGACAATTAGAACTTTGTCGGTTAGGATGTCGATGTTCCCCGGGATTGGGAAGTCGACGAATTTCATTTTTAAAAATTTGGCTTGTTTTGCGAACCAAGATTTTTTATAGTTCTTGTTTACGATTCCTCGGTTTTTGAGATTTTTTGATAAGTCGGATATGCTTTTGTAAAAGAGATCGAATTGTTCGGAGTATTCTTGTTTGTATAGATTGAAGAATAGTATTTCTTCTTTGGCGGAGTTTTTTATTAGTTTTTCGTAGGCTGATTTTAATCCTTTTATTCCGAGGAAAACTTCTGCTTCTTGGTTTTGTTTGCCTTGTTGGATGTTTTCTATTTTTGTTAGGATATTTTTTAGTGCGACTTTTTGTTTTGAGATTTCGGTTTCTTTTTTTTCTAGGTATTCTATGAGGGTTGCTGGTGGTGCGGCTTGGAAATGTTTTGTTTTGTTTTTGGTTATGAAGCTGACGATTCCTTTGTCGATTAGTCGGTTTAGGATGTCGTAGATGTTTGAGTATGCGACTTTTGATTCTTTTACGATTGGTCCGACTGTTGATGAGCCTAGTTTTGATAGGGCGAGGTATACTTTTGCTTCGCCTTCGGTTAGTCCGATTTTTAGTAGTTCGTATGTTTCGTTCATAGATGAGTTATTTGTTTTGTGTATAAAAATGTTTCTGTTGTATACCCTGTGCGGGGGAGGAGGTTGTTATAAGGGGGGGTTTTGTTGGAATGTTAGGAGAAAATAAAATGCCGCTTTGTGGATTTAATGAGAAGATGTTGAAGGGATTGACTGCTCTTAGTGAGGGGTTGGTTGAGCATGGGCTTAAGTTTAGGTGTGAGAAGAATGGGGAGACGATTGAGCAGGGGATTAAGCGGGAGATTTCTGATATGGCTAGGTTGTTGTTAGAGATTCCTGGGGTTGATGATAGTGCTAAGAGGGTTATGACTGAGGGTATTGTGAAGTATGCTATGGGGTTTTATATGTTGACTCGTAGGAATGGAGTTGAGGATTATAAGAAGGATATTGCTAGGGTTATGGATTATTTTAAGGCGATGGATTCTAAGTATTATGATGAGCTTGAGGGGAGGGCTGATGATATGGGTGAGTTGGTTAAATTTTTGAATGGGGTTGAGATTTAGGATTTTTAGAGGTGGTGGGATTATGAGATGGATGAAGCGAAAGAAGCGGCCGTTTACGTTTTAGCTAACTGGATTGAGGAAGCTAGGACAAATATTACTGAAAATGAGAAAGTTTATATTGATAGCTATGAAGCATTGGTTAATAGGTTAAATACATATGAGGGGATTTCTAAGTTGGAAGATGATTCTTATAGGTTTGCTTCTAAGTTGAGGGAGAGTGAGGAGAATCTTAAGAATGATTTGGGTGGGAGGAGTTTTTTTAAGAAAGAGATGGATATTGGGAAGTATTGGGATGCGAGGGTATTGGGGGAGTTTGGGGATTTTGAGAGTGTGGTTGGTACTAATTATGGAAAGTTTATTGGGGATGTTTATGCTAAGTTGGATAAGAAAGGAGATGTTTCGGTTAGTCGTAAAGAGAAAGTTGGCATTGTTGAGGGGATATGGACTGGCAGTTTGTATGTTCTGAGTGGGGGTACGGGAGCATTGGGGGGTGGGATGTTTGGGGCTATTATTGGGAGACTTGTAGCAGGAGTGCCAGTTGAGTTAAGCTCTTCTTTTGTGATTACTGGAGCAGTAGCTGGATGGATTGGAGCGAGCGGTCTTGCGTATTCTTTTGTTAGAGGGGCTAATACGTTTACAAATCTGTTTTCGGATGGGGCAGATAATTTGGAGAAGAGGATTGGTGTTATTCGAGAGGCTTTGGATTGTCGTGGGGAGTGAGGTGACAGTTGTTTATTTTATTAATTTTTTGAGCTGTGGCCATTTATCAGCTAATGATGGTTTGTCGGATTGGTAAATTATTCCTATCGGGATTTTTCCTTTTTTGGAATTATAGTCGAATTCGTTTGCGAGTTTTTCGGCTGTTTGTTTGTTTGTGTTATCTTTGATTTTGTACATTAGTTTATCTTTGTCGTTTGCGTCGGTGTTGAAGATGAGGCAGTCTTGTATGACTTCGACGAATGAGAATCCGTTGTGGGTGATTGCTTTTGAGAATGTTTCGACCATGTGTGGGATGTCTCGGGCGTTTGTTCTGGCGATGAAGGTTGCGTTGCTGGCGAGTGCGAGTTTGATTGGGTTGAAGGGTTTGTCTTGGACGCCGAGTGGGTTTGCTTTTGAGGTGTAGCCTTGTTGGGATGTTGGGGTTGGTTGGCCGGTTGTTAGGGAGAATGATTGGTTGTCGTGGAGGATTAGGGTCATGTTGGCGTTGTGTTTGAATGCGTGGATGAAGTGGGAGATTCCTTCAGAGTAGACACCACCATCGCCAGCGAATGTGATTACTTTTAGATTTGGATTTCCGAGGGTTATCCCTTCTGCAGTTGGGATTGCGCGTCCGTGGAGGCAGTAGATTCCGGAGAGGTTTAGGTAGTCGAAGATTTTTGAGTTACATCCGATGTCGGTTGTTATCGCGTAGTTGACAGGTGACAGGTTACAGGTGACAGAATGTTTTGTGATTGTTTGCTTGATTGCTTCGAGTATCATGTGGTTTGGGCAGCCGGGGCACCAGGTCAACTCTGCTTGAGTTGACAGGTTTTTGGTCGCTTCGCTTGTCGGTTTTTGGTCGCTTCGCTTGTCGGTCGCTTCGCTGACAGATCGCTTCGCTGATAGATTATTTGTTTTCATAGTATTTCTTTGATTAGTTTGTTTAGTTCGTCGGAGTGGAAAGGTCGGCCGTTGTATTTGAGTAATCTGTTTTCTATTTTGATTCCGGTTTTTTCTCGGATTAATCTTCCGAGTTGTCCGGTGACGTTGCATTCGACTAGGATTACTTTATCTGCTTTTTTAATTTCTTCTTTGATTTGAGGGGCGAGGGGTTTGCAGTAGAGGACTTGGAGGAATTTGGCGTCAAGGTTTTTGATTGCGTCTTTGATTGCGCCGGATGTTGAGCCCCAACCGATGATTAGGTTTTTTGATTTTTTATTGCCGTGGATTTTTATCATTTCGAAATTTCTCTCGATGTATTTTTTTATGTTGTTGTATTTTTCTATTCTTTTGTTTGCATTGTCTTCTGTGATGGTATAGGATTCGGTTGTGTTGCCTAGTTTGTCGGATTCGTAGGAGGAGGCCTTGATGATTGATTGCCCGGGGAGTTTTCTTGTGATTTGGATTTTTGGTTTTGGTTTTGGTTTTTCTGTTGTTGAGAATTCGGATTCGGCGAGGTGTTTGTCTGAGAGGATTATTGAGAGGGTTTGGAATTTTTCGGCGAGGAAAAGTGCTTCGGATGTTTTTTCGATTGTTTCGGTTGGGTTGCCTGGCGCGACGACGATTCGTGGGAATTCGCCGTGGCCTGCTCTTAGTGTGACGTCGAGGTCTGATTGTGCGGTGTAAGTTGGGACGCCGGTTGCTGGTCCGGACCTTGATGCTAAGTAAACTGTTAGTGGGATTTCTGACATTCCTTGTAGGGATAATGTTTCGCCCATTAAGTCGAAGCCGCCGCCCGATGTTCCGATTAGTGTTTTTGCTCCGGCGAACGATGCTCCGATTGCCATGCTGGCGACGGCGATTTCATTTTCAGCTTGGAAAACTGTTAAATCGCTTGTCGCTTGTCGCTTGTCGCTTGTCGCCTTTTGGTAGCTTGCTAGTTCGTGCATTGCGTTTGTCGCGGGGGTCATTGGATAGGCGATGTAAAGATTTATTTTTGAGTTTGTTGCTCCTTTTGCTATTGCCTGGCTTCCGGAGAGGATTGTTATTTTGTTGTTTAATTTTTTTAGTTGTTGTTTTGTTTCTTGGGAGTCGAATCCTTTTTTGGCTGCGATGATTGCTTGTTCGGATTCTTTGAATTGGGATTTGATTTCGGTTTCTAATTCTTTGAATGGGATGCCGAGGATTTTTGTTAGTGAGCCGGCGAGTGCGATGTTTATGTTTCGGCCTTCGTTTTTAAATTGGTCGCCGAGGATTGTTGTTGCGTTTTTCTTTAGGGCTTGTTCGTGGGTTTTTATTGTTTGTTCGTCGAGGGCTACGAGGATGTCGGCTTTTGATTCGTGGGATTCGATTGGTTCGTCGGAGATTGTCAGGGCGTTGAAGTTGTGTCCGCCTCGGATTAGGGATTGGTAGTCTCGGTAGTTGAAAGTGAAGTAGCCGAATTTGGCTAGGACGTTTGATAGGATTTGGGAGACTTTGTTGATGCCTTGGCCTGCTGCGCCGCCGATTATGATTGTCAGTTTCATTTATTATATGTAAGTATTTCTTTGTTGATTAGGGTTTTGATTTTATCGACGGAGTCGGGGTTTAGTAGAGTTGATAATCCTTGTGGTTCTTCGTTGATAAGGAGGGATTTTAAAATTCTTCTCATGATTTTCCCGGAGCGGGTTTTTGGGAGGTCTTCTACAAAGAAGATTTTTTGCGGGCGTGCTGTTGGTCCGATTTTTTTGTCCACGTATCTTATTAATTCTTTTTCTAGTTCGGGAGAAGGTGTGCCGTGTTTTAGGACGACGAATGCGATTGGGACTTGGCCTTTTATTTTGTCTGGCATTGGGACGACTGCGACATTTCCGACTGAGCTGTTGTCGTGGATTGCGTTTTCGAGTTCGGCTGTTGCGAGTCGGTGTCCTGCGACTTTCATTACGTCGTCGGTTCGGCCGGTTATTCTTATGAGGTTGTCTTGGATGTAGGCGCCGTCGGAAGTGTCGTACATTGTTTTGAATTTTTTCCAGTAGGTTTCGACGTATTTTTTGTGGTTGTTGTGGACGCCGTGGAACATTCCGGGGGCGAATGGTGAACATTGAGCGAGGAGTCCCGGGGTTCCTTTTTTGACTTCGTGGCCTTTTTCGTTGACGATTATGTGTTTGATTCCTGGGAAGCTTTTGCCTGAGACGGTTGGGACGAAGGGGCCTATTCCTGGGATTGTGTTAATTAGGGTTCCGCCGGTTTCGGTTTGCCACCATGTGTCTATGATTGGGCATCTGCTTCCTCCGATTTTTTCGAAGTACCACATCCATGATTTTTTGTCGATTGGTTCACCGACGGAGCCGAGGATTTTTAATGAAGAGAGGTTGTGTTTTTTTATCCAGTTTGGTTTTTCTTTCATGAACATTCTGATTGCGGTTGGGGCGGTGTAGAATACATTTACTTTGTGGTTTTGGATTATTTCCCACCAGCGTCCTGGGTTTGGGAAGGTTGGGCCGCCTTCGTAGATTAGGGTTGTTGCTCCGACGAGAAGTGGACCGTACATTGCGTAGGTGTGTCCTGTTATCCAGCCGATGTCTGCGGTGCACCACATTATGTCTTCGGGATGTAGGTCGAAGTTCCATTTGGTTGTCCAGTAAGCTTGGGCTGCGTATCCGCCGGTGTCATGGATTACTCCTTTTGGTTTCCCTGTTGTTCCGGAAGTGTATAGGATAAAGAGAGTGTCTTCGGAGTTCATTATTTCTGGCTTACAATAGGGTTCTGCTTTTTCGACTTCTTTGTCGAAGTCTAGGAATATTTTTCCTTTTGGTATTTTGTTTGCTCTATTTACTACGATTATTTTTTTGATTTTTGTTTTTTTGACTGCTTCTATTGCTTTTGAGATTAGGTCTTCGGGTTTTCCTTTTCTGTAGTATCCGTCGGAGGTTATTAGTATTTTTGCTTTGCCGTCGAGGATTCTTGCATTTAGGGCTTCGGCGGAGAATGCGGAGAAAACGACTGAGTGGATTGCTCCGATTCGTGTGCAGGCGAGCATTGCCGTTAGGGCTTGTGGGACCATAGGGAGGTAGATTGATACGACGTCGCCTTTTTTTACTCCGTTTGCCTTTAAGACGTTTGCGAATTTGTTTACTTTTTCGTAGAGTTCTTGGTAGGTAATTATTATTGGTTTTTCATTTGTTGGTTCTGGGACCCATATCATTGCGGGTTTGTTTGGTTTGCCGAGGTGTCTGTCAATGCAGTTGACGGAGAAGTTTATTTTCCCGCCTTTGAACCATTTGAAATATGGGAGTTTTTCTTCGTAGGTTTTGTCCCATTCTTTTTCCCATGTTAATCCTTCTTTTGCGAGTTCGCTCCAGAATTTTATTGGGTCTTTTGCGGCTTTGTCGTAGATTTTGTCGTTGGTGAGGTTTGCGATTTTTAGCATTTCTTTGCTGGGCCAGAATTGTCCGTTCTTTTTTGTTACATAGTTTTTTGGTTTCATTAGTCTATGTATTTGTCTATGAATTTATGTTTTCCTTTAGTCCCTTTGTACCAGAGCATTTTTGTGTAGCCGGTGTTGTCGATTTGGTTGAAGTCGATTTCGAGTTCTTTGAGGGTGTTTGTGATTGCGTTGATTGCTTTTTTCACGTCGTGCTTTTGGCAGAGGTATTCGATTTCCATGAAGTAGCCGAGGTTATTGACGAAGTTGATTTCGATTGAGATGTTTTTGTTTTTTTTGTGTTTGTAGGTTTCGTTTCGTTTGATTTTTTTGACCCATTCTTTGAAGCCGAAGTCTTTGAGAAGTGCCATTAAGTCTTCCATGCTTTCTTTGCCTTCGAGGTTGAATTCGAATTCTTGTTTTACGACGACTTCTTTTGTCCAAAGGTTTTTTAAATGTTTTTTAAAAGTGAGTTCGATTTTGTTCCCCATTGATCTAAATCGGAATGCTTTTTTTGGGAAGCCTTTTCTCTGGATTGCGAAATAGTCGTCGGATTTTGTGCCTCGCTTTTCGAATTTTGCGATTTGTTTGATTTTTTCTCTGAGAGCTGGGACTTGGTCGTCTTCGAGTTTTACTTTTGTTTCTACTTCTATTTGGACCATTTTATCACCTTGGTAGATTAAGTTGGGGATTGTTTATAAATTTATGCGGGGTTTTGTATATTACAATTACATTAATCCTTGGTCGTCGATGCCTGAGTCTTCGTTGTCTGTCGCTGTTGGTTCTACTTGGGTTGCTTGTTGCTTGTGGCTTGTTGCTTGTGGCTGTAGGTCTTCTGGGTTGATTGAGTTAATTATTTTTTTGAAATCTTCGAATTTCCCGGCGGGGATTCTTAATCCTTTTTTTGTCGGTCCGGTGTAGGTTTCGCTTTTGGTGAATTCTCGGATGTCTACTCCGGTTTTCCCGTTGTATTCTTTAATCCCGATGACGATTTCCGTTGTGGTTCCTTGGTATTCGCCTTTTGGGATTTTCCCGATTTCTTTTTCCATGGTTGATTAAAAATTGAGTGGTTTATAAGAATTTGGGTGGGTTGAATTATTTTTGTACGCCCACAGCAGGAATCGAACCTGCGAGCCCCGAAGGGCCCGGATTAGCAATCCGGTGCAATACCACTATGCGATGTGGGCATGATTTTATTTGGGGCGGAAGTATTATAAAGCTTTTGTGGGTTTGTTTTTTGTAGGCAGGTCGGCGAGTTAGCCCCTCGCTATTCGCAAACGGGCTTTATGGCGGACTGCAAGGCAAGGCGTGAGATGAAGCTTTCGATGTTGTCGGTTTGACGTTGAGGTTTTGTCCTTTTTGATCTTGCTTTGATGAAGTGGGTCAGGTCGGGAACGAAGCAGCCCTAAGTTAAGGTTTGGGTGCTTAAAGGGTCGCAGAACTGAGGATTATCGATAACCTCTCGGTTGTGGATTTGAGCTACTTGCTGGCCTACTTGAAAATCTTTGATTTTCAAGTGATGTTGGGTTGTGGGTGTTGGGTCGCTTCGCTTGTTGGGTAATTTTATAAAGTATTGAGTTGTTGAGTTGTTATGGTGATGAATAATCGTGCACAGTTTTTTTTGCTGGCGGCGGTTGTGATTTCGGTTGTTGTAATTAGTCTTGGGGCGACGATGAATAGGGTTTCTGTTAGGGAGGAGCCGGGGAATTTTTATGATTTTAATTATGAGGTTAAGAGAGAGGCGGGGGAGGTTTTGGATTATGAGATTTATAGTGATATCGAGGGTGGGAGCTTGGATGAGTTTGTGCAGTTACTGGGGGAAGATATTAGGGATAGGGATCCAGATGCGAATTTTATGTTTATTTATGGTGATAATACTAAGATGAATTTGAGGAATTATGGGGCGGCTGAGGCTTTTGCTGAGGGGGTGCTGATTCCTGGTGCGAATGAAAATGTTATTAGTACTATTTGTATTGGGGGATATTGCCAGGGTGTGGACGAGGTGATTAGTGATTTTGACGAGGGTGCTGGGTATGTCCAGTTAGATGCATTGGATATGGCTGGTAGTGATGATATTGTTGTTACAGTACAGGGCAAAGATTTTTCTTTCCCGATTTCGAAACATAGGCAAGTTATTTTTATTATGCAGAAGGGGGTTGGGGATGAAAGTTTCGTTGCTGTTAGGTAAGGACAAGAATGCGTTGAGTAATATGGTGGGGTATGTTTTGTTGATTTCGATTACGATAGGGTTGTCTATTTTGGTTTATAATTGGCTGAGTTTTTATGTTGGCGAAGGGGGTGTTGAGGAATGTTCGGATGGAGTTAACGTTATTGTTAGTGGCTATGAATGTTATTCGACGAATGAGATTGGGACGGGGAGACTGAAGGTTGTTTTGAAAAATAAGGGAATGTTTACGGTTGATGGATATATATTGAGGGTTCATGATAGGCCTGGAGTTGATTTTGGGTTCTATGTTTTTGATGATAATGGGACTGCGATTGTGCCGGGGGAGGAGTATGAAAAGACATACGAGTTTTCAAATTATAGTTTTGATGGACATAATATAACTACGGTGACGTGGGTCGAGGTTCAGCCTTTTGTTTTGGATGGGGGAGAGGTGAGCTGTAAGTCTTATGCGTCGCAAGAAGTTTCTTGTTATGGATAGTTATGAGGTATATTTATAAATTGCGGAGGTATTTAGTTTTATGAAAAAAGGGGTTGATAGTCGTGGGCTTTCGCCGGTGGTTGCGAGTGTGTTGATGATATTGTTGGTTTTGGTTTTGTCGGCTTTGATTTTTTTGTGGGCGCGTGGTTTTATTAGTGAGCAGGTTGAAAAATTTGGAAAGCCGATTGAGCAGTTGTGTGGGTCTGTTAATTTTGAAGCGCATAAAGTTGATGGAGGTTTGGAGGTGATTAATAGGGGGGATATAGATATTCGTTATTTGGATATAAAGATGTTTAAGGGTGGTGACTCGGAGATTGAAAAATTTGATTTTCAGATTGATGCTGGGGAGTCTGTTCATAAGAATGTTGTTTTGACAATGAGTGGTAATGTTTTGCCGGATGAGATAATTGTTTATCCTGCTTTGATTGGTAGCGTGAAGGGTGGTAGTTCTAATAAGGCGTTTACTTGTATGGAGGCTGGGAGGACTTTGTAATGATTATGAAAGTAACTTTAGAAAAGTTCCAATCTCAAAATATTCAAAGAAATTTTGTGAAAGGAGGTTGGTATGTATAAAAATAAAAAGGGGATTAGTCCGGTTGTGGCGACGGTGTTGATAATTTTGATAACGGTTGCTGCGGTTACGGTTATTTGGGCAGCTATAATTCCTATGGTTAGAGAAAGGCTCGGGTCTAGTATGACTTGTTCTGATGCGATGACTCAAATTCGATTGTTGAATGAGGGATATACTTGTAAGGCGAGTGATGGGCGTAATGTGTCTATCCAAATTAAACGTTTGTCGAAGCCTTTTAATTTGGCGGATATTCAGGTTTTGGTTTCTGCTGGTGGGGATACGACTATGTTCAAGATTAAGAATGATACAACTACGATTATTCCGATTGGCGCCGATGTTCCTTTGCCGGGGGCCAATGAGGAAAAGGTTTATATCATAAATACTAGTTCGGTTGCTGGGGCGATTAGCATGGTTCAGATTGCGCCTATTGTTGGCGTCGGTAGTTCTGAGGAAATTTGTGATGTTTCTGCTACTTGGGCTTTGCAGGATTGTTAAATTTGCAACTTTGTGGAATATCTGATTTGGTTGAGGTAGTTTTATAAAGTTGTGAGTTGTTTTTTTAATATGAGGCGATTGAATAATCTTGGGCAGGTTTGGGTTGAGACGGTGATTTATACTTTGATAGGTTTGGCTATTATCGGTTTGGTTTTGGCTGCTTCTTTGCCTAAGATAAACGAGAAGAAGGACGAGATTATGATTGAGCAATCGATTGAGGCGTTGGGGAATATTGATAATAAAATTTATGAGGTTCAGAGGGCGCCTGGGAATCGGAGGGTTGTTGACCTGGAAGTGAGAAAGGGGGCGTTGGTTATTGATATGGAAGCGGATACTATTTCTTGGGAACTTGATTCGAGTTTTGAATATAGTGAGTCTGGAGTTTCTGTTCCGTTGGGTAGACTGAATGTTACTACAACTTCTGGTGAGCCGTGGAAGGTTGAGTTGAAGATGTCTTATGATATGGATTTGAGATTTGAGGGGAGTAGTTTTGGGGTTAAGAGAATTAGTGTTTCTCCTACGCCATATAAGTTTACTATTGAGAACGTTGGGGAGATGGATGGGAATATTGTTATTGATCTTGGAGAATCTTAACATTAATAAAGTAAACTTTCTTTTGTTTCTGATGAGTGATATTAGTATTAATCTTAATCCGAAGGTGCCGTCGTTGCCGAGGTTTGACGATAAGACAAAAATTGATGTGAGGTATATGGTGATTGCGCCGTATGTTTCGATTCATATTTATTGGAATGAGAAATTGAGGGATGTTGTTTATGATGTTGAGGAGCCATTGTTGTCTGATAAGGATAAGAATGATTTAGAAAAGATTGAGCAGGCGATGAGGGAAATGATTAATGTTAATATTGTTGGGGATGATAAATCTTTAGAGGGGTTGTTGGATTATATTGACAAAACAGCGAGGCTGATTATTTCTGAGTTTGGTATGAAGATTGAGGAGGGGGTGTATCGGAAGATTTTTTATTATTTGTATAGAGATTTTATTGGGTTGAATGAGATTGAGGCGATGATGCAGGATTATTTTATTGAGGATGTTGAGTGTAATGGGATGGGGGAGCCGATTTATATTGTGCATCGGGTTTTTAGAAACATTAGGACGAATGTGAAGTTTGGGGACATGGGTGAGTTGTCGAATTTTGTTGAGAAGTTGGCGCAGAAGACCGGGCGTTATATTTCGTATGCGTCTCCGATTTTGGATGGGAGTTTGCCTGATGGGTCGAGGGTTAATGCCACATATACTCAGGATATTACTTCGAAAGGGCCTACATTTACGATTAGGAAGTTTACGAAGACGCCATGGACTCCGACGCAGTTGCTTGGTTTTCATACGATGAGTCCGGAGATGTTGGCTTATTTTTGGGTGTTGTTGCAGTATCAGTCGAATATGATGATTATTGGAGGGACTGCTTCGGGGAAGACAACTTTGCTTAATGCACTTGCTTTTTTTATTCCACAGGATAATAGGGTTGTTTCGATTGAGGATACGCGTGAGTTGAATTTGCCGAGGGAGAATTGGTTGCCGTCGGTTGTTCGTGGCGGGATTTCTGAGTCTGGGATTGGAGAGATTGATATGTTTAGTTTGTTGAAGAGTTCTTTTAGGCAGAATCCTGATTATGTGATTGTTGGTGAGGTTAGGGGGAAGGAGGCGTCGGT
>CAZLQO010000002.1:0-3499 GCA_964561955.1 Candidatus Woesearchaeota archaeon
CGGCGGCTTTGAGTGGGGCTACTGATGAGAAGATTACGGATAAGGATAAGGTTTCTTATTATGAGTTTTACAAGGGTTCGCGTCGGTATATTGTTGGGTGTGCGGTTGGGCATTTGTTTGGGATTCAGCAGATTGCGAAGAGGGGTCCGTTTCCGAATTTTGAGGTTGAGTGGCAGCCGGCGCATCAGAAGGGAAGCGGGAGTTTTACGAAGAAGTATTTGAGTGTTTTGAAAAAGTTGGCGAAGGAGGCGGATGAGTTTATTGTTGCGACGGACTTTGATGTTGAGGGGGAGGTTATTGGTTGGAATGTTGTAAGGTTTGTTTGTGGGAAGAAGGATGCTAAACGTATGAAGTTTTCTTTGTTGACTAAGGAGGCGTTGGATGAGTCGTTTGAGAATATGTTGCCTACGCTGAATTGGGGTGCGGCGATTGCGGGGGAGACTCGGCATTATATCGATTGGTTTTATGGGATTAATTTGTCGAGGGGTTTGATGAAGGCGTTGAGTTCGACTGGGACTTTTAGGATTTTGTCGATTGGTCGGGTTCAAGGACCGGCGTTGAAAATTGTTGCGAATAGGGAGAAGGAGATTCAGGATTTTAAGAGCGAGCCGTATTGGAATGTGTTTTTACAGGTTCAGGATTCAAAGGGGCAGAAGGTTGAGGTTAAGCATCCGAAGGATATTTTTAAGGAAAGTGAGTTGTTGAAGTTTAAGCATTTGAAGGGGAAGGGGGGTGTTGCGACGACGACGATTAGCGAGGATAAGGTTAAGGCGCCGGTGCCTTTTGATTTGACGACTTTGCAGACTGAGGCGTATAAGAATTGTGGGTTTACTCCGATGCAGACTTTGAAGGCGGCGCAGAGTTTGTATTTGGCTGGGGCGATTTCGTATCCGAGGACTTCGAGTCAGAAGTATGATAAGTCTATTGGTTATGATAAGATTTTGAAGAAGTTGGCGAAATATACGACGGCTGTTAAGTACGCGGTGAATAAGACGCCGACCGAGGGGTTGAAGACTGACCCGGCGCATCCGACAATTTATCCGACGGGGGATGCTAAGAAGGTGCCTGAGAGGGATAAGAAGATTTATGATTTAATTGTGAAGCGGTTTATTTCGTGTTTTTGTGATTCGGCTTTGGTTGAGAATAAGAATATTAAAGTTGTTGTGAATGGTTTGCCTTTTGGCGCGAGGGGTGTGCAGATTAAGGAGAAGGGTTGGATGAATGTTTATCCGTCGTCGGTGAAAGAGTCTAAGGTTCCGACTGTTAATGGAGATGTTGATGTTTTGGAGATTCGGACTGAGGAGAAGGAGACGAAACCGCCTCGACGGTATAGTGCTGCTTCGCTGGTAAAGGAGTTGGAGAAAAGGAATTTGGGGACGAAGGCGACTCGGGCGTCGATTGTTGAGACTTTGTATTCGCGGGGGTATGCTCGAGAGAAGAGTATTGAAGTGACGGAGTTGGGAATGAGGATGGTTGAGACTTTGGATAAGTATGCGCCGATTATTTTGGATGAGAAGTTGACTGCGGAGATGACCGCAGAATTAGAAAGTATAGAACTTTCTAATTCTGAGAGGACAGAGGACAGAGGACAGAGGACAGAGTTAGAGAAAATGGAGAAGAAGGTTTTGAATGAGGCGAAGGTTATTGTTACGAAGATTGCCGATGGGATGAGTGCGAATTTGGATGCGATGGGAAAATGTTTGGCCGATGCGAATGCGGTTGTTTGGGAGCAAGAGAAGGGGGCAAATACGATGACGGAATGTCCGGTTTGTCATAAGGGGAAGTTGCGGGTTATGTATGGGAAGAGGTATTCGAGGTATTTTGTTTCGTGTGATGCTTATCCGGAATGTAAGACGATTTATTCTTTGCCGCCTAAGGGTGTTGCTCGGCCTGCTCGGTTGAGTAAGAAGCAGTGTGAGGAGAAGGGTTTGCCTGAGAATTCTTTGGAGAAGTGTGAGGAGTGTGGGTTTCCTAAGGTTGCTTTGTTTAAGAAAGGTGGGGCACCTTGGAGGGTTTGTTTTAATATGGATTGTCCTTCGAATGAGGACGCTAAGAAAAAGAAGGAGGAGTTTAAGGCGAAGTTGGCTTCGGGGGAGGTTGAGATTGTCGATGGGGTTGTTGTGGAGCACGCTAAAGAGAAAGGCTCGCCAAAGGCGGAAGGGCTCGATTCTAAGAATCGGGAAGGCTCGAGTTCGAAGAACTCGGAAAAGCTCAGCTTCGCTGGAGACTTGGTCGAGAAGAAGAGGGTTGTTGGGAAGAAGAGTGGGAAGAGGAAGAAGGGGGAGGTTAAGAAGGGTGGGAAGAAAAATGAATAACGACAATAAATTTAGACAATTTTGGATTAACTTAAACCCACTTGGGAAAATACTTGTAATTGTCGCACCATTGCTTATAATTGGTTTTTTAATATTTTGTTTTTTTAATATTATCACAAAAATTACAAATTTTTATCTAGAACATATTGCCTTATCTGTTGCAATAATAGGAATTCTGATAATAGTAATATTTTTGATAATCATATATATAGGGAAGAAGGTTGCGAAGAAAGATTAATAAATGTTGTTTATTATTTGTAAATATGAAAATGAAAAAATCTCATAAAAAAGAAAAGAGCGAAAAGAATGGATTAAAATTAATCATTATAGGAATTTTTTTAGCGATTCTATCTTATCCTATTCCTTTATTTATTTTGTCTCAAGATTCAATACTAAAAAATTATATTCCCTTTTTCTTTAGCAACCTTTTATCGATATCTTTAGCTCTCGTGGTAACGGGATTTTTGGAAAGAAGGTTTAAGGAGAAACTTAGTTGGTATTATTGTTTACTTTTGATTATCGGTTTATCCTATTTATTAGGATTAATAATCAAAATAATCCTCTTTTCCTAATTCCTGTTCTGGTAATTTCGAATGCGAGTTCTTTTACGGGGAGAGAGCGGTGTTTTTTTAGGATGATTTTTCTTTTGTTGTTGTAGCCTTTTAGTTCGATTAGGCATTTGCTCCAGTACTTTAAGAGGTCGCCGCCGACCATCGATACGGAACGCTCAAGCGTTCCGTCGCTGGTCGCTTGTCGATGGTCGCTTGTCGCTGGTAAAAATTGGGAGTAGACTTGGTTTGTTACGATTACTGGGATGTTTTGTTTTCTGGCGATTTCGTTTAGGGCTCTTAATTGTTTTGCTAGTTTTCGGTTTACTGTTGAAATTTTTTCTGAGTCGTTTGATTGTATTGCGTCGCCGAGTTCTAATCTGTAGAGCATTGCGATTGAGTCGATTATTATTAGGGAGATGGTTTCTTGTTTGACGTGTTTTAACATTTGGTCGAAGGCTTTTTCTTGTTCGGCGAAGGAGGTTGGTTTTAGGAGGAAGATGTTTTGGAGGGATTTTTCTATTTCTTCTTTTGTGCCTTGGTGGATTTGTTTGAAGCGTTCTGAGGAGAAGCCGCCTTCGGTGTCGATGAAGATTACTTTGTTTCCTTTTCGGGCTTGGGATGTTGCGACGATGA
>CAZLQO010000002.1:3599-11124 GCA_964561955.1 Candidatus Woesearchaeota archaeon
ATTGTGGTTGCGATAGTTAGTGGTATAATTTTGAATGTTTGGAAATTTTTGGTTGTGGTTTTGAGTATTGTTAACTGGCTTGTGGTTTTGATTAGTGGGAAAAGGGACAGGGGTATTTCGGATTTTTGTGAATATTGGAATAGTGAGATTTATCGGTTTATGAGGTACTTGACTCTTGAGACTAATGAGAGGCCGTTTCCGTTTACGTCGATGAAGAAGTTGGGAAAGTTTGAAAAGTAGTTATATATTTGAACTCATATATATTTTTATACTTTGAATTTACTTTTCATATATGTTCGCAAAATATGTAAGTCCAGATGTTGTTTTTAGAGCTACTTTTAATTATTATGAAGAAAGTATTTCTTTTGAAAAAGATGGACAAAGATTTACTGTTTATCACACAAAATATCCTGTTCCTCCTGAACCTAATCTTGTTGTAATTGAGGCTGGCAGCGACAAAGAAGAGTTATACTTTAGAGCTTTTTTAGGGAAGTATAGTGGAGAATGTGGGACAGAGGAAGAAGAAGATAGATTTTCAGATGAGTTAAGTAAAATAATTTCTCCAGAATTTAGAATTGAAGGAAAAAATTTAGAAAGAAAATTGATTGAGACTCTTGATAGAATTGATGCTGGATTATTCGAAGAATAATTACTTTAACTTTTTGAATTCGTCGACGGTTTTGTCGATTTCTTTTTCGAGTGTTGCGATTGCTTTTTTTAGGAGTTTTTTTGGGTTGTCGGATTCGATGTGGAGGACTGGGTTTTTTGTTGGGTGGTCTCGTTTCCATGCTGCGAGTTTTGCGCCTTCTTTGTTTAGGTAAACTCTTAGGACTTCGGCGATTGTTAGGCTTCCTATTTCGATGTCTAATATTCCTTTTTCTTCTTTGATGATTTTGACTTCCATATATGTAGAGACGAATTTTGGTTTTTAAAACTATTGATTTTCGATTCGGCTTGTTCCATCTTTTTTGATTCGGATTATGTGGTCGACGAAACCTTCGATTTTTTCTTCGTGGGAGACGAGGATTGTTTGTTCGGAATTGAGTTGTTCGAAGATGTCTCGCATTTTGTCGATTTGTTCGGATGAGAATCCGTCGGTTGGCTCGTCAAGAATTACGACATTTTTTGTTTTGATTTGTGAGAGAATTGAATTAAGAATTTTGTTTAAGGAAAGTCTGTATGCTAGTGCTATTGCTGTTCGTTCGCCTCCAGAAAGGAAGGCATAATCTATTTCGTAGTCTTGGTTTGTAATTATTGGAGTGAAGTCTTCGTTTAGCCTTACAGAGAGGGAATCTGAAACTAACATTGAGAACCACTCGGAGAATATTTTAGAGAATTCGTTTCGGAGTTTTACCATAACATTTTTTTCCGTAAGAGTTATCATTGCAATAAATTTTTCTTGGAGCCAATCTTGCAATTCTCTAAGATGGTTAATTTGGTCTCGGATTTTTTCTTTGTTTTTGATTTCGTTTGACAATTCTTCTATTTTTATTTTTAATAATTCGAGTTCTTTATTTTTTGTTGCCATTGAGATTTCTTTTATTCTGAATATTTCGCTTACTTCTTGGAACTCTTTTTTTGCTTTGTCAAAGATTTCTTGGGATTCGCTGAAAGTTTTAATTTTTGTTTGGAGTTGTTGTATTTTTTCTTGTAGTTGATTTGCTTCGTTTGACGTTCTATCGAGGACAAATGCGTCGCTCTTAATTTTTATTTCGATTGTTTTTTGATATTCGGCCTTTATTCTGTCTTGTTGTAGATTGTTTTTATCTGTCTCGTATCCTTTGATTAATTTTTTTTCTGTTTCTATTTCTTTAATTAGACTTTGTTTTTGCTGTATTTTTTGTTCTAATTCTCTGTTTATTTCTTCAATATCGAATTGTGTTCGTTTTGCGATTTTATTTTTGTGTTCTTGTCCTACCGATTGAAAACATGTTGGGCAATTTTCGATTGACATTATTTGTTCTTTGAGTTTTTCTGGTCTTTCTTTTTGTGAATTTAAAACGGATATCTGCGAAGAGATTTTTAAAAATATTGAATTTTTTTCTTCCATAATTTGCTTGTGTTTTTCTAATAAATTTATTACGGCTTTTAGTTTTTCTTCTGAGAAATCTATTTTTTCATGAATTTGTTTTTGCATTAACATTATTTCTTTTTTTATTCTGGACTCTAAATCTTTTTTGCTTTGAATGAGAATGTTTGTTTTTGTTAGTTCTGATTCTATGTCCCTTTTTTCATCTATTAATTTTTGGCTTGATTCTAAATTTTTTTCTGACTTTTGTTTTTCTATTATTAGATTTTGATATTCTAATTTCAGGTTGTTGGTTTCTCTGGATAGGATTGTTTTTTTTTCATTCTCTGATGTAACCTTTTCTTTTAGAAGATTTAGTTCTGATGCTAAGATTTCTTTTATTTTTATTGATTCTTTTATTTTTTGTATTAAAATTTGTGAATTTTCTTTTATTTTTTTGTATCTGTCGATGCCGAATATATGTCTTAATGTATCGAGTCGAATTTCTGGTTTTTCTTGGATGATTGCTTTCATTTCTTCTTGGGGTGTGTAGACTGTGAATTTGTAGAGGAGATTTGATTTTTTTATGAATTCTTTTGGGTAGTTTAGAAGTTTAATTACCCTGTCTTTCATTTCTGATGTTGAGAGTTCTTCTTTTTTTGTATCGATTGTTATTGTGTTTGAATCTTGTGTTATGCTGTCGTTTGATGATTTTTTTATTGTTCTTTCTATTGATATTGTTTTCCCGTCGACATCTATCTCTAATTGCACATATGCTGTGTCCGCTCCTTGTCTTAAAATTGATGCGCCCTTTTGTCCCGGTTGTAATCCAAAAAGTGCGAATTGTAATCCAAGAAGAATTGATGTTTTTCCTGAGCCTATATCTCCTGCGAGTAGAACTGAGCCTTTTGGGAATTCGATTGTGAGGTCTTTATAGCTTCTAATATTTTGTATTATTAATTTTTTGAATAGCATTATATTATTTGATTTATTTCCAATATATTTTTTAGTTCTGATAAAAGTCTGTCTTCGTAAATTGTTATTTTTTCGTCTTCGTTTTTTTCTATAGAAAGTGCGGTTATTAATTGGGGTAGGTATTTGTTGAAATTTGTTGGGTTCTTTCGAGAGTATTCGTTAAAAATTTTTTGTTCTACTTCCTCTATATTGTCTGTTAAGGTTGATTCTATTTCTAATTCTGATTCTTGAATTTTGATTGAAGATATATTTCTGAGGAAGACGTACGCTTGTTTCTTTTTTATGAATTCTTCTACTTCATTAAATCTGATGTCTCCGGTTTTTCCTTGGGTTAGAATTCCCTTCAGTTTTAATAAAACTATTTTGTCGTTCAAGTTGTGTTTGTCTAATTCTGATATTATTTTTTGTGTTGCTGTTAGTGCATTGGTGATTTCGATTTCTATTGAAGCGACTTCTTTTATTGGAATTTTAATGTTTTGTGTTTTTATTTTTCCGTTGGTGATTTCGCATAATTGGAAACTTCCGTATTTTAGGTCTGATAATTCTTGGAAGTTGTTTGGGAATGTCGGACCGGGATAGATGTAATGTGAGGCTTGCTCTTTTGATTCGAAGACTTGATGAATGTGCCCCATCGCGTAATAGTCTGCTGGTGGTAATTTGTATTTTTCAATTGAATCCATCGGGATTGTACCGATGACATCTTTTATTGTTGTATGAATCATGAAGATTGTAAATTGGTGTGTTGATTCGAAATAAATTTTTTGGAGGTCTCCTATTTCCATTCCGGATTTTCTGCCAGGGTATCCATAGATTGCTATGTCGTCGTGTATTTGTGGTTTTAATTTTATTTTTCCGTCTTCTTGATATTCCCAGTTTTCGACATTTTTACAGAATCCTGCTTTTTCTAAAACATCTAAGAATGTTTTTCCCGAGGCTGAAAAATCATGTGAGCCTGCTATTAGGTAAACTGGGATTTTTGCGTCTTTTAGTTTTTTGAATTCTGCGAAAGATTCTTTTAGGATTTCAATGGGGGGGTATGCTGAGTCGAAGAGGTCACCGGAGATTAGGACGAAGTCTACTTGTTCTTGGATGCATAACTCTATTATTTTTTTAAAGGATTGAAAGTTTAGTTTTTGGAGTTCTTCTTGTCGCCAGCTTCCGAGGTGGCAGTCTGCTAGGTGTGCGAATTTTGTCTTCTTTGTTTCCATGGGTTGTGGAGTTTTGATGTGTTTATAAGAATTGTTGGGGTTTAGTTTTGGAATTCTAAAATTAGTAATTCTTCCATGAAAATTTTTTTTCTTGCGACAATTTTTGGGCTATGTTTTTTTATTTTGTTCATTGGGGTTAGGCTTGAAATAAGAAGAAATATTTTTCCTTTTTTATTAAGATGTTTTTTTGCTTGTTTTATAAATTTGACTGATATTTCGTCTCCTTTTGTTCCGCCGGTTGTTGCGAGTTGGGATTCTTTTGGTTCGCGTTTGTCGAGTGGGAGATAGGGGGCGTTGAAAGTAATTAGTCCAAATTTGTTTTTTATGTTTTCAAAAAGGTTGGATTTTACTGCTTTGAATCCTTTTTGTTTTAGAAGTTTTATGGATTCTGAATTTATGTCGACTGGAATTATGTTTTTTTTATTGATGAATTTTGAGGCTGTTTCTGCTAGTATACCTGAGCCGGTGCCCATGTCTAGCATTTTTATCGAAGATAAAAATGTGGGTGTTGGATTGTGGGTGTTGGGTCTTGGAGTTTTAAAATATTTTTTTAGAAAATCGGCGAAAAAATATGAATCTTTGGCTGGTTGATATATTCCCATTTTAAAATATTTTGTTCCAGAAAAGTCCGAGTAATGTGGCGCCTATAAGAATTAATGCTGATATTGAGATTAATATTATTAAAAAGATTTTTGATATCTTTTCTTTCCTATTGGGATTTGTTGTTGTGGGTGTTTTTGGTTGTTGGTTTTTCGGAATTAGTTTCTGGGTTGATTGTGTTGTTGGTTGTTGGTTTGTGGATATCTTTTGGGCGGCTGCTTCGATTTCTTTGGGGTCATAACCCGCACTTATAAAACTCTGTTTAGCTTTGTTTATATTTTCGCCTCTTAATAATGCGTTCTGTAAACCTCCTATTAATTCCTGCTCTCGATTTGGTTCTTTTGGTGTTACAATTTTAAAACTTCTCCATCTTTCATTAGGTGGCATTGTTTTCCGAGTTTGTATCCTAATTCTTTTGAAAGATTTACCATTGGTAAAGTTTTTTCGGGGCCGCCGTGATAAGGTAGTATGTGTTTTGGGTTTAATATTTGTAATATATCTCTGAGGTCTTCTCTTCCTCCATGTCCGGAAACGTGGGCGTCTCTAAAAATTCTTGGTTTTGATTTTTTAAGTCTCGCCTCCATTTTTGCGAATTGTTCTTTATTTATATCTGTTGGGATTACGCTTGATGAGAAAATGATATTGTCGTCGCGGTTTAGCTTGAATGGTAGGTCGTGTCTTGATAATCTTTCGAGGATGGAACCGGGTTCGCCTTGGTGCCCTGTACAAACAATCATGTAATCTTTTCTTCTGGTTTCTACTTTGTGTAATGTTTTTTCGACTTGTCTTCTGTATCTTGATATATTTATGTCGTTGAGGAATGGTGCTATGCCTGCGTTTTTTGCTGCTGTTGAGTATTTATCGAGACTCCTTCCGAGAAAGACGACTTCTCTGTTTAGTTTTTTGCCGAATTCGATAATTGATTTTAGTCGTGCGATGTGAGAAGAAAATGTTGTTACAATCATTCCTGCGTTTTTGTTTTGAATTGTTAGTAGGACTTCTTGGAGTAGCGCTCTTGCTATTTTTTCTGACGGGGTTTTCCTTTCGGAACCTGAATACAATGAGTTTACTATGAATGTTTGTATCCCTTCTTTTGCTATTTCTCTTAATCTTTTGTAATTTGGGTTGAGTCCTAGAACTGGGGTATCGTCTAGTTTGAAATCTCCAGAAAATACGATTGCGCCTTTTGGGGTATGGATTGCTATCATTAGGCATTGCGCCGTCGAATGTGTAATGTTTATAAAATCAATTTTGTATTTCTTGTTTTTGCCTTTGACGTAGAATGTTGTATTGGGTTTTATTGTGTATATTTTGTTTCTGAGGGTGATGTTGTTGTCGCGGAGGAGGGATTCGAGAACTTGTGTTGTGAATGGGGTTCCGTATATTGGGGCGTTATATTTGTCTGACATAAATGGTATTGCACCGACGTGGTCGAGATGTGCGTGACTGATAAATTGTGCTCTGATTTTGTGTTTTATTTTTTTGACGACTGCATCATCTGGGATTGCTTTGATTGATTTTAATTTTTTTTCTGTAAGAACCTTGTCTCGTTCTTGCATTGAAACGATTGCTGGGAGAAAAAAGCCTTCGTCGAGAATAAAGGCGTCTTCTTCGAGTTCGATTACAATCATGTTTTTCCCGACTTCAGAGAAACCGCCCACTGTGTGTATTTTCACCATTTATTATTTGAATAGAATTTAGTTTTTATATGTTTGGAGTTAAATTATTGTTTGGTTTATTTTTTGGTTTGTTATTGAGTTTATGACTTTTTTTGCTTCGTTGATTTCTAGCGCGAAGCCCAATCCTTCGGCTCCTTGTACTTTAAAGTTGTTTATCCCTATTACTTCTCCTTTTGTGTTTATTAGTGGGCCTCCTGAATTTCCTGGATTTATTGGGACGTCGATTTGGAAATAGTATGGGAGATTATTTGCTCCTGTTCTGTCTCTTGCGCTTATGACGCCTTCTGTTAGAGTAAAGTCTAGGCCTAATGGGTTTCCTATGGCAATTACTTTTTCGCCTATTTTTGTTTTGTCGGAATCCCCGATATCAACTTTGTTGAAATTCCCTTCTATTTTTAATAATGCTATATCTAACTCTCGGTTTACCCCTATTAGACGGACTTCGTAAGAATGTGTGTCGTAAGTGAAAACGCCTGCGGATTTTGCTCCATCTATTACATGGTTGTTTGTTACGACATAGCCGTCTTCTGTTAATATAAAACCTGTTCCTTGTGATATGTCTGTTTTTATTGTTACTATTCCTCTTTTTTCTCTTTCAAATACTCCTGAGAAGTCTGCCGACGCTGATGCTTTTATTTCTCCTAATTCTTCTTTGAAATCTGTTTGTGTTGAGGATAAGCTCATGATTGATTCTGTTATTATATTTATTTTTGATTGTATGTCTTGGGAGTTTTGGTTTATTTTTTCGTTGAGTGTATTTTCTGTGTTGTTTAGTATTGCCAATGTGCTTTGGATTCTTGTGTCTATTAGAAGCAATATTAAAACCTGTGAAGCTATGATAATTAGGATGGCTATTGATATTACAATATGTTTTGCTTTTATTCTTCTCTTTTTTTGTTTACCCATTTGAATAAATATAAAAAGATGTTGTTGTTTAAAAATGTGTTGAGATGGGGACTAAAATTAAAAGATTGAAGTTGAGGCCTGCGAGAACATTCGTTTCTCGTGGTATTGGGGCGCTTCGCTTGTGGGTATTTGGTCGCTTCGCTTGTGGG
>CAZLQO010000002.1:11224-17445 GCA_964561955.1 Candidatus Woesearchaeota archaeon
TTCTCGTGGTATTGGGGCGCTTCGCTTGTGGGTATTTGGTCGCTTCGCTTGTGGGAGTATAATTTAATGGTAAAGAAAAAGAGATTGAAGTTGAGGCCTTCTGCGCGGGATAAGAGGCGGTATTTTTTGGTTGGGGCTTCGAATGCGAAAGTTGAGAAGGCTATCTTGGAATATATTGGTGTACTTGGGTTTGGTAAGTCTGCTTATATGTTTGTTAAGAAAGTTGGGGCTAAATCTGTTGGAAGTTGTTTGGTGAAATCGTTGGAGGATGTTCGGGCGGCGTTGGCTTTTGATGGGATTAGGATTGAGAAGGTTTCGGGGACTTTGAGGGGGTTGGAATAGAACGCTTCGCTTGTAGAACGCCTTCGGCTCGTAGAACGTTCGACTTTGTCGAACTTGTAGAACACTTCGCTTGTAGACTGGCTTGGAATTAGTTGAAGCGTGGAACAATAAAACTTATTAAGGGTGATTTTTGATTTATAGTATGGAAGAAGGTTACAATAGCCTTCATGCCATTTACGATAAACGAAAATGGAAGATATTCAGCATCAGCAAATGGGGTATGACCGGGCGGCTACGATGTTCGCGCCGGATGGTCATATACTTCAGGTAGAGTATGCGGAGAAGACGATTAGATTGGGGTCTGCTTCGATTGGGATTGTTTGTGTTGATGGTGTTATGATTGTTTCGGATAGGAGGAAGAAAGATAGATTGATAGTTGAGGAGTCGGCAAATAAGATTAATGAGATAGATGAGCATATTATTTGTGTTTCTGCGGGGATAAGTTCTGACGCGAGGGTTTTGATTGAGAAGGCGCGGGTTCTTGCGCAGCAGCATCGGGTGACTTATGATTCGGCTCCTAATACTGAGTCGATTGTTCGGGATGTTGCGGATATTAAGCAGCAGTTTACACAGTATGGTGGGGCGCGACCGTTTGGTGTTTCGATGATGTTTGCTGGGGTGAACGGGGAGCCTGTACTTTATACGACTGATATTACTGGGAATTATTTGAAGTTTAAGGCGAATGCGATTGGGGAGAATGATGAGAAGATTAAGAGGTTGTTGAGGGAGAGGTATCGAGATGGGTTGAGTTGTGATGAGGGTAAGGCTTTGGCTTTGGAGATTTTTAGGGAGATTCAGGGAGAGGAGTTTTCTGAGGATCGGTTTGATATTGGAACGCTTCGCGTTCCAGGTGTTAGGGATTAGGAATTGGTGTTTGGGTGTTATATGAATTTTGTAATTGTTATTGATGGTAGGTTTTCGCGGATTTTTTGTTTGTATATCTATTTTTGATAGCAAGTATAATAGTAAAATTATTTAAAGTTTGGAATTGTATTTATATTATGGAAAATCAGTTGTTGCATGAGGTTGTGATTACGGCGATTGTTGTTAAGGATGGGAAGTTTTTGGTGACGAAGAGGTCGGCGACGAAGAGGCGGTTTGCAAATAGGTGGACGGTTCCGGGTGGGAAGTTGGAGAGTGATGATTATGTTGGGTTGCCGAAGGAGACGAAGGATTATTGGTATAATGTTTTAGAGAATGTTTTACGAAGAGAAGTTAAAGAGGAGGTTGGGATTGATATTAAGAATATTGAGTATGTGACGAGTTTGGCGACTGTGCATGAGAATGGGGCGCCGTCGTTGGTGATTTCTTGTGTTGCGGATTGGGAAAGTGGCGAGGTTAAATTGTAAGAGGAAGAGTGTGATGAGTTTGCTTGGGTGACTTTAGAAGAAGCTAAGGATTATGATTTGCTTGACGGGATTTATGATGAGTTGGTGATGGCTTCTAAGCAATTGAATGGAGTTAAGAGTGAGTGGAAGAGGTTTTGATATGAAGAGAAAATTTATTAGAGGGGATGCGAGTGCTGGGTATGATGCTGATACTTTGATTAGGGCAGTATTAAGGAAAGATTTTGGTGGGGCTGTGATTTATGGGTTTGAAAGGATGAGGGATTTGAAAAAATATGTGAGGCGGGTTGGGACAGTGGTTGCTCCTTTTAGAAATATTGACGTTAGGGGTTATGTTAGTGTGCGTCCGTTTGAATTTTCTGTTATGAGAAATGATTGTGTTGATATTTTTGGTAGAGAGTAGAAATCTTAATAAAGTCTTTGTGGGTGATTTTATGATGGTACAGACGACGGCGAGGGTTACGAGGGATGGGAAGCATTTTGAGATTTTGGTTGATTTGGATGAGGCGTTGAAAGTTCGGAAGGGGGAGGGGAATATTAATGTGGCTGTTTTGACTGATGCGGTTTTTTATAATTTGAAGTCGGGGGAGCATGTTTCGGATGAGGACTTGGAGGAGGCGTTTGGGAGTTCTGATGTTATGGTTGTTGCGGAGAAGATTATTAAGGGTGGGGAGGTTGTGAGGACGGCTGATTCGATTAAGGGTGAGCATGATGTGAAGTATAAGCAGGTTGTTGATTTTTTGGTGCGGAATGCGGTGTCACCCGAGGGTCGGCCGTATACTCCTGATAGGATTATGAAGGCTTTGGGTGAGGCGCATGTTAATGTTAAGAATAAGCCGATTGAGTCGCAGGTTGGGGAGATTGTTGACCAGTTAGCGAGGGTGTTGCCTATTAATATTGAGAAGAAGAAGGTTAAGTTGATTGTGCCGGCTATTCATACTGGGAAGGCTTATGGGGTTGTTAAGGAGTTTATGGTTGGGGAGAAATGGAAAGATAATGGGGATTTGGAAGTTATTGTTGAAATGCCGGCTGGTTTGGTTATGGATTTTTATGATAGGATTAATTCTGCTACGAGTGGGTCTGTTATGTCGGAAGAGATGAAATCGTAAAGTTTAAAAAGCTTTTTTTTGTGGAATGGTTATACGAGAAAAATTTGGGCGCCAATGGGTGTCATTTGATTATAGATTATCTCGACAAATAAAATGGTTGCTCAAAGAGTTCCACAATAAATAAAAATAAATAATGGAAAAGGGAAAAAGACAAATTGTTGTTCCAGGGGAAACGATAGTTTCCGGAAATGAGTTCTTGCCTGGCGACGGTGCTTATCGTGATGGTGTTGATGTCGTTGCTGGATGTTATGGGATTGTGAATGTTTACGAGAAGCATGTTCGTGTTGTGCCTGTGAGTGGGGCTTATTATCCTCGTCGTGGGAATACTATTATTGGGACAATTGTTGATATTACGTTTAATGGGTGGTTGATTGATTTTGGTGGAGCACAGAATGCATTTTTGCCTGTTGCTGAGGTCCCGAGATATGTTAATAAGAATGAGATGGCTGAGTTTTTGAATTTTGGTGAGAGTGTTATTGTGAAGGTTTGGGATGTGAAGTCGCGGGGTGTTGATGTTTCTATGAAGATGAGGGGGTTTGGGAAGATTGAGGGTGGGATGATTGTTTCGATTGGTGCGAATAAGGTTCCGCGTGTTATTGGTCGGGAGGGGAGTATGGTTAAGATGATTAAGGATGCGACTGGGTGCAGTGTGACGGTTGGGCAGAATGGGAAGGTTTGGATTTCTGGTAATGATACAGATAAGGAAGTTGTTGCTAAGAAGATTATTGAGTTAATTGCTGATAATGTTATGGCTGATGGATTGACTGACAGGGTTGAGAAATATATTAAGGGGATGGGGCTTAAGGTTGATGAGGGTGTGGAGATAGTAAATGAGGAGACTGATAAGTGATGGTAGTTAAGAAGAATTTGTATACAAAGAGAAAGAGTGGTCGGAAGATGGATGAGGTTCGGCCGATTACTGCTAATGTTGGGATTGTTCCGTCGGCTGATGGTTCGGCTAGTTTTCAGACTGGGAAGACGAAGGCGATTGCGGTTGTTCGTGGGCCGAGGACTTTGCATCCGCAACATATGCAGAATGCACAGACTGGGATTTTGAGAGTTAGTTATGGTATGATGCCGTTTTCGGTTGAAGATAGGATTAGGCCTGGTCCGAATAGGCGGAGCGAGGAGATTAGTAAGGTTACTGAGTGGGCTTTGAGTTCGGTTGTTGATTTGTCTGGTTTCCCGAATACTGTTGTTGACGTTTTTGTTCAGATTCCGCAGGCTGATGCTGGGACTCGTGTTGCTGGTATTAACGCTGCCGCTTTGGCTTTGGCTCATGCTGGGATTCCGATGAGGGAAATGGTTTCGGCGATTGGGGTTGGGAAGATTGATAAGTCGTTGGTTGTTGATTTGGATAAGTATGAAGATAGTGAGTTTCATGATGGCGAGGGGTCGACTGATATTCCGGTTGTTGTGACTTCTCGGACGAAGGAGATTGCTTTGTTGCAGTTGGACGGGAAGATTTCGGTTGATGAGTTTAAGGAGTGTATTGAAATGGCGAAGAAGGCTTGTGATGGGATTTTGAAGGTTCAGATGGACGCGTTGCGCGAGGTGTCAGGTGTTAGAGATCAGAAATCAGGAGGAAAGAAAAATGGGTAATTATGTTTTGTCTAATTTGCAGGTTGAGAAGATTGAGTCGTATTTGGGAGAGGGTAAGAGGCTTGATGGGAGGAAGGTTGATGAGTATCGGGAGCTTTTTGTCGAGGATGGAGTTAGTGAGAATTCGGCTTCGGCTGTAAGAGTTCGATTTGGTAAGACTGAGGTTTTGGCTGGTGTTCATTTGGCTTTGGCTACTCCGTATCCTGATAGTCCTGATAGTGGAACTTTTATGACGAGTGCTGAGTTGCACCCGATGGCTTCGCAGCAGTTTGATATTGGTAGGCCTGGGATTAATTCTGTTGAGTTGGCGAGGGTTATTGATAGAGGGATTAGGGAGTCTGGGTTTATTGATATGAAGAAGTTGTGTATTAAGGAAGGCGAGAAGGTTTGGCAGGTTTTTGTTGATATTTTTGCGATTAATGATGATGGGAATTTGTTGGATGTTGCTGGGCTTGCGGCTTTGATTGCTTTGGGTCGGGCGAGGATGCCGATATATAATGAGAAGGAAGACAAGGTTGATGGGTATGATGATAAGAAAGGTATTCCTTTGAATAAGGATGTTTTGTCTTTTAGTATGACGTTCCATAAAGTTGGGGACGCGATTGTTGCGGATGTTGGGTATGACGAGGAGGCTATTTCTAAGTTTAGGTTGACTGTTGCTATTGGTTGTGATGAGAAAGGCGGGGCGCGGATTACTGCGATGCAGAAGGGGAAGGTTGGGACTATTAGTGATAAGGATATGGAAACTCTTTTAAAGTTGGCTGAATCTAAATGGTCGGAGATGTTTCCTGTTGTTAAGAAGCATGTTTTTGGATGACGGATAATATAACAAGAAGGGAATTTATGAGGAGTTGTGTTGCTGGAGCTGCGGGATTTTATGGTGTTGGGAATAGTTTTGACAGCGTTGGTATAAAGCGTGGAATGGATTGTGTTAAGTTTGAAGAAGAATATGGTTTTTCGGAAGCTAGGTTTGGAGGTGGTACTTGCTCTGGCTTAACCCCTTATTTTCCTGCTACACCAATGACTCTTCAAGGAGGAGTTGAATAATGGCAGAGAAGCAGGAATTTTCTAAGTATGAACGGGCTCGGATTATTGGGGCGAGGGGTTTGCAGATTTCGATGGATGCGCCGTTGCTGATTAAGATGGGGGAGAATGATTTGGATAGTATTAATTATGACCCGTTGAGGATTGCGGAGAAGGAGTTGGATTCTGGTGTTTTGCCGATTTCTGTTAATAGACCTATGCCCGAGAGGAGAGAAAGTGATATTGAAAAATTGAAGATTGAAGCGAGTAAGGTTTCTGATGCGGCGAAGGAAGCGGTGGAGAGAGCTGAGGAAAAGGATATTGCTGAGGGTGGCGAGATGATGGAGTTGGCTGATTCGGGGGAGGAGAGTGATGATAGTGAGACTATTACTGAAGAAAGTATTGATGAAGATTTGGATTAAGTTTAGTATATAAAATTTTAAGTAGTCTTGTGTGATGTTATTTTATGGGATTTTCTGATTATGAGTTTGATGAGAGAATGGAGATAGAGGGTAAGCTTGCGGAAGAGTATGCGGGTGTTTTTAATAACTGGTTATATTGTGAGTATGCTGGGCGTTGTGGTGGGATGGCGGAGAGAGTGATGGCTTCGCCGATAAAAGATTTGAAGGTTTGTTCTAGAAATCCGGGAAGGAAAGGTTGTGAGCATTACATTGCTTTTGAGAGGGGTTCTGATTCTTTGAGGGATACTGGGTAAGGTTTATTAATTCTTGTTTGTTTGGTAGTGTATGTTTGTTAGAGAGGTTGTGCCGAGGGTGATTCGGAATTCGAGAGGAGAAAG
>CAZLQO010000003.1:0-1915 GCA_964561955.1 Candidatus Woesearchaeota archaeon
TTCAACACCTCCCGTTGTTGCTTGCGTCGAGAGTTGGTCGTGTACTAATTGGAGTGCTTGTGTTGATGGGAGTCAGACGAGGAGTTGTAGTGATGCTAATTTGTGTGGGACTTTTGTGAGTTTGCCAGCGACGACGGGGAGTTGTGGGGGATTAACGGGAGATGAGATCTTTGTTGATAGTCAGTTGGCAGGTAATTGCATTGGGACTTATTCTATTGATGATAGAAATTGTTTAGGGAGTAATGGCGATGCTTATGCTACACTCTCTGGGGCAACTGGTGTTGCGGTTGCTGGAGATGTTGTTTTAGTTAGAGAGGGGACTTATGTGGAACAATTGGCTCCTACTAATTCAGGAACTGCTGGAAATTATATTACTTTTAAAAATTATGGGAGTGATGTTGTTGTGATTACTGGGGTAAATAGTGGGGCTATTGGATTAGATGGGAAAAGTTATGTTATTGTTGATGGATTTCGTGTATCTGATGTTAGAAGGTATGTGGATGCTACTGGGGCAAAAAGTACTGTTATTCAAAATTGCGATTTTTCAGATTATTTTTCTTCTGGAAGTTTTGGGATGATTAGATATTTGGGGGGAGCTTCGCATAACAAATTTATTAATAATGTTATTTCAGGGGTGGTTTTGTTTAGTGATTATAATGATTTGTTAATTATTCAAAATTCAACAAACAATCTTATTGAGGGAAATACTTTTGATACTGTAAGTCATACGATACTTGCAGTAAGATGTGGTAGCTATAATGTTATTAGAGATAATTATTTTACTAATGATAAAAATAAAATCATGGAAGTTTATGATTGTTGTGAGGGGGCTTTGGATAATTCGATTCCTACGGAACATAATATAATTGAAGGTAATATTTTTGCAAAAACTACTGGAGATGGCGATGCTTCTCCGGAGGCAGGAATACAATTTTCGGGACAAAACACTATATTAAGAAAAAATATATTTTATGAGGGGATGGGGGGTATTAATTTTGCATTGTATGGGGGAACAAACTGTGATAATGGCGAGACTGCACCACCTTATGAAGCATATAGAAATTATGAAAATAGGGCTTATAATAATGTGTTTTATTCAAATCATCATGCAGGAGTTTTTACATATTCAACAACTGGTCCTGATGTTTACTTTTCTGATAATATAATCAAAAATAATATTTTTAAGAACAATGATTTGTTGGTAGAACCGGGTCCGGATTGGAAGCCGTCATGGTGGATAAATTATTTAGATAATACTCCTATTCAGTTTAAGCCTGGAAGATTGGATGGATTTGTTTTTGAGAATAATAATGTTGCGACTCCCTCGGGTCAAGAAGGTTGGGCTATTGCTGGTGGTTATTATAATGCTCTTGTGAATTCTCCAACGGGAGTTGGTAGTGTTTCTTGGTGGGAAACTAATTATCCGTCTTTGTTTATGAATAATTTGGAAAGTGATCCTGGTTTTGTTAACGAAGGAAGTTATATTTTTAATTTGCAGTCAGATAGTCAA
Source organism: Candidatus Woesearchaeota archaeon (assembly GCA_964561955.1). Lineage (GTDB taxonomy): Archaea > Nanobdellota > Nanobdellia > Pacearchaeales > GW2011-AR1 > JAGVXH01. The sequence goes on from CAZLQO010000003.1 coordinate 1,511, forward strand.
ATGATTAATACTGGAGCTTTTCTAACAAATACTTCTGGGGCTGGGAGTGGGACTTCAATACAGGTTGTTGATGCTCGTTATTTTTATGATGGTTATGGTATTTCTGGGGAGGTTGGGGATTTGATTCAGTTGGAGGGGCAGACGGTGACGGCGAGGATTGCTAGTATTAATTATGCGACAAATACTTTGACCTTGGATGCTGCTTTGACGTGGACCGCTGGGCAGGGTGTGAGTTTGGCGTATGAGGGAAGTGCTCCTGATGTTGGAGCTTATGAGTCTGGGCAATTGGGTTGCGTCGAAAGCTGGAGTTGTTCGGCTTGGAGTGCTTGTGTTGATGGGAGTTGGACAAGGAGTTGTACTGATTTGAATGGTTGTGGGACTTTTGTGAGTTTGCCACCGACGATT
>CAZLQO010000003.1:2015-16371 GCA_964561955.1 Candidatus Woesearchaeota archaeon
GAGAGCTGTGCTTGTGTCGAGAATTGGTCGTGTTCGGCTTGGAGTGCTTGTGTTGGAGGAAGTTGGACAAGGAGTTGTAGTGACTTGAATAGTTGTGGGACATTTGTTTATTTGCCACCGACGATTGAGAGCTGTGCTTGTGTCGAGAATTGGTCGTGTTCGGCTTGGAGTGCTTGTGTTGATGGGAGTCAGACGAGGAGTTGTAGTGATGCTAATTTGTGTGGGACTTTTGTTGGGTTGCCAGCGACGGTTGAGAGTTGTAGTTGTGTTGAGAGTTGGAGTTGTACTGCTTGGAGTGCTTGTGTTGATGGGAGTCAGACGAGGAGTTGTACGGATTTGAATAATTGTGGCACCATAATTAGTAGGCCGGCTTTGGTTGAGAGTTGTGTTGAAGGGGGATGTAGTGTCGTTGGGACAAGTTTTATTGATGATTTCGATGATACGAGTTGTATTGATGTTTCTACGATATTGGATGTAAGTTTGAGTGGTGGTTCAATTATTCCAAGTGGTGTGACTGCGGGGGAATTGGAATCGGAGCCGACGATGGAAGGATTATATCACTTTAATAACGATCCGATATATCTTGAAGACGATATAAGACTTGTTAATGATTTTTCAGAAAAAGGAAGGAATGCTTGGGCATATAATGATGGATTATTTTACTCTGCGAGTGGAAAATTCGGGGGGGCTCATGATGTCAGACGTGCGGGTGCTCCTAAATCTCTTTTGATAAGCAACAGAGATATAGATGATAGTTATACATTTGCTTTTTGGATGAGATTAAGTGATGATACAAGTAATGTTATTGGTGCTTCGCGACTTTTTGGTAATGATGTTTCATTAATATTCTCTTATTCTTCTAATGTTTTAAGATTAAGATTTCCTGATTCACATTCTCTTATAACTCCTAATCTTGGGTGGATTAAAGATAGCTGGCATCATATTGCTGTGAGTTTGAAGCCAGGTAATAATACAATTTATGTAGATGGAAATAATTTTGGTAGTTATGGTTATTCTGGAGGATTTAATTATCCTGCTAATTTTTATATGGGATGGTGGAGTGGTAGTTTCCCTTCGGTTGATATTTCTATAGATGAGTTTGCTATTTGGAACAGAAATTTAGAAATTGATGAGATTAAAGCATTAGCAAGAGGAGAAATGATAAGAACTGGGGAATTAGAATCTAACTGGATTGATTCAGGAAACTTTAATTCAATAAAGGCAACTTTAAGCGGGGCGGAAACTACTTCCATATTTTTCACTTGCGATGGGACAAACTGGGAGGAGTTGGAAAATGGGAAATGGGAAAGTTATAAACATCATCCTCAGCTTCCTTGCTCTAGCTTCAAATATAAATTAAAGTTTTCTGGAGGAGATGCTAATATAAATGCAGATTCAATAACTTTTGACTGGAGAACTGAGGCTGAGAGTACAAGTTTTACTTTTGCGGTTTATGGAGATTCTCATGAGTATAATGGGAAAACGGGAATAATACATGAAGAGATAGTGAATCAGATAGAAAAGATTGATCCTGATTTTGTTTTGCATCATGGAGATTTTTCTGATGGAAATCTTGTGCAATGGAGAGCAACCTTAAGGAATATTCAATCGTTACTAACCAGGATAACTAATGGATTGGGAGCAACCTATTTTGCTTCTGTAGGGAATCATGAGAAATGGTCAATTGATGGGAATCAGGCATTAGATGGATATTTTGATGTGTTTAATTATTCTCCTCATAGGACATTGAGTCCAGTTGATCCAAGTTTTAGTTATATGTATCATGTCGTTGGTTTACCATTAAATGATCCAGATGACCCCAATTATTATAATAATCCTTATTATTCTTTTAAATATAAGAATTCGTGTTTTATTTCATTATATATGTATGATGTTGATCATACTGCGGAGTATCATGGGACTGTTCCTCTAACTGGGAATTTTCAGCCAATCCCAAACTTAACAGATTTTTCAGGAGCAACTCCCCAGTATAAATGGCTTTATAATACCTTAAAGGATTGTTCTGAGGATACAAATATAGACTGGAAATTTGTTTATTTTCACTTTCCTACATTTAGCTCTGGTGTATTTAATTCAAATCCTGATACAGAATCTTATCATACCCAGAAGCTTAGGCAGAATTGGGTTCCTTTATTTGAATATTTTAATGTTAGCATTGTTTTTGCAGGGCATGAACATGACTATGAAAGAACCTATCCTATAAAACAATGGTATAATGCAACAAAAGATTTTAATGAGGGTATTGTTGATTCAACTGGAGTTGTTTATATTACTTCTGGAGGAGGTGGAGGCCATTTATCTCCTGGTTCATTGAATCCTAAAGATTATACTGCTTATGGTTTTGATGATAAATATCATATGACAGTATATACAGTAGATGGAAACACTCTTTATGGTTCTGCGGTTTTAATAGATGGAACAATTGTTGATACTTTTGTGATTTAGATTAGGGTTGGTGGGATGATAGACGACGTGATGGTGTTCGATAGGGCTTTGAGTATAAGTGAAATTGATGATATTTATTTTGCGCAAGAAGAATGATTGTTTATATGGATGATGTTGTATGCCCAAGTCATCGTTGAGTAGGGGGGTTGTCCTCTTGAGAAATTGATTAAATTAACCGAGATTTTCTTTAATTCTTTTTAATTTGTCTTCAATAAATTCTTTTTCGTGAGTTGATTCTGTTTTTGTTGGAATTTCTGGTTGTTTTCTTTTGATGAATGTTAGTAGGTTTAGTTTTTTATAGACCAATCTTATTATTATTATGAGGATTGCAATTAGGATTAGGATTAGTGACCATGTGATTATCCAAACCAAGTATCCTGCCATTTGTATTTCTGTGAAAGGTATTTTTTTTATTTTTGAGGATCTGTCTTCAATATTTTGAATACAGTCCTCTGTTTCTCTTACGTTGTTATTTGCATTAATAAATTCTTCTTTTCCTATATTATTTTCTAATTTAGATAGGATTTGTTCACAGGTTTTTAATTCTTCGACAAGGCTTGATTTGTCTTCGCTGCTTAATTTTTGTTTTAATTGTTTAATTTTTTCTGCGAGTCTTTCGAGTTCGCTGATGAGGTAGTTGCGCATATTTAGGATGTTGATTGTAATTGGCTGTGTTATGTCAATTTGGTCTGATGTTATTTTTATGTTGGATTCTTTTGTGCCTGAGGAATTTGTGATTAGGAATTTGACGAAAAATTGTTTTGCTTCGCCAACCTTTAATTTGTTTATAGCGAGGGGGTTTGTGGTGTAGTAATTTGATGACAGGTTTTCGAAGCTTAAAATTAAATTGGTTATATCAATTGTTCCTGTGTTATTGACGGTGAATGTGACAATTTTTGTGATGTCTGTTGCGAGTTCTATTGTTTTTGGAAGGTTTTGGAATATTAATCCTGCCTTTTCTTCTTTTATTTCTGTTATTCCTCCTCCGCCTCCTCCGCCAGTTGATGGAGTAGTCGAACAAGCTCCACAGTCTGCAGAACAAGTTGAACAGGTTTCGCCATTGTTACAGGTTCCGTCTCCGCAATATAATCCTGATGTCGTTGTGCTGAATACTTTGTATGCTCCGGCTTTTTCTGTTGTTGAATAGAATCCGAGCATTGTTATTCTGACTTGACCGACGAATGTTGTTGTCGGATTTACTGTCCATAGTCTTGTTGAGCTTGCTTGGACCATGAATGTGTCGGCGCCTGAGTCGAGGAGAGTTCCATCGCTTTCCTTTGTTAAATTCCATTCGAGGGTTAAGTCTTTGTTTGCTCCGCCTGTGTTTTCTGTTGTGACGTTGATTATTAGGTTGCTTATTGATGAATTTAAAACTGTTATGTTTCGAACGTCGAATGGTCCGCCGACTACTTTCCAAAAATGATTTGCGAAATATGACGTTGATGATTTTGTTGCGTTGATTATTGTTTCCCATTGTCCTTCTACGGCTGATGCACCGACGGTGTATGTGTAGTTGTGTTGCCCGGTTGATTCTTGTGTCATTGCGGCTGGGCCGACGACGAGAATTCCTGATGCATCATATATTTTTATTGTGACTGAGTCTGGGGCCGTGTACGTTTCGTCTTGTTTGAATTTTGATTCGACATAATATGTCCCGCTTGTTTCAACTTCTGGGTATCCTGCGATATCAAGAATGTATCCGCCACCGATTGCCGATGTGACTTGGACTGATGTGCTTGAGGAGTTCCATTGGTTTGAGTAGCCGTCGGTGTATGTTACGTTTAGGGAGTATGTCGATTCGGTGATTGGGACTGATAGGAACCATGTTACATTTTTTGTTTCGCCTTCTGTGAAGTTTCCTAATTCTTGATTTTGTGAGTAGTCTTCGAGAAATGTGAATCCTGCTGGTGTGTTTAGATATGCGTAAACTCCCTTGACAGCGTCGGTTGCGTTTAGTTGTGATGTGACCATGATGATGTGATATGGGAGTGCGGTTGATGGGGCTTGTGTGTTTTGCGTTGTTGCGTTTGGCTTGACTACCGTGAATTCTTGCCAGGATAAAGAGTCGTTTGAGTTTCCTACAACGTCTGATGCGTAAACTTTGTATTTGTATGTGCCGATTGCTGGGGCTACGAATGTTGCGTTGAAAGTGGTTAGTGTTGTGTTTGTCATTGATAGGTTTGTTGCTGTGTAATTTAGGTTGACTATTGCTGTGATTACATTGCTGTCGGTGATTGTTGCGTTTATTGTTGTTGTTTTGCCGGAGTAGATGCTTGAGTCGATTGATGTTGATGTTATCTGTGGGGCTTCTGAATCTATGATGCTTCGGACGTCGAATGTTGTGTCGGATGTGTCGTTTGTTGTTGTGTACGAATCGTTGATTACGATTGTCATGTAGTATGTCCCGTGAATTCCGGTGCTGTTCCATGAGTAGTTGCATGTGTTTGTTGTTGCCGTGTCGTTGTCAGCGTCGGTGCAGTAGTCTGAGAGGCTTATATTTGATACTATTGTATTTGTTGTTGAGCCCGATGTTTCGCCGTAGTATATTGTCGCTGTTAAGTTGTCGGAGTCTGTGTCGTTTGCTGTGAATTGGATTGAGTAGTTGCCTTGGGATTGGTTTACTGTTTCGCCGCCGTTCGGTTGGGTTAGTGATATTGCTGGGTCGTGGTTTATGTAGAAATAGTTTTCTGCTGAGACTGATGAGCAGTTTGTTGCGTCGCATGCCGCTGCCCAGAAACTTGTTGTTCTGTTGTTTGAGTTTATTGTTGTGTATGAGCACGTTGCTGGGTTTGTCGACGCTAAAGATGTTGAACAGAATGTTGTATCTTCGCATCCGACTGAGACTGTTATGTTACTTGAGTTGCATATGTAGATTTGGGAGTTATCGTTTTCGAGGTCTGTCCAGTTTAATGTGAATAAGATTGTGTTGCCGATTGGGGTTGGTGGGGATGAGGATGAGTTTGAGGTTATTGAGTTTATTGTTGGGGCGGCGTTGCCGACGTGTTCGATTGTTAGTTTTGGGATTAGGGATGTGTCGTCGGTGTAGTTTGATGAGTAGAAACCTTTCTGGTCACCGCCGATTGCGTCTGGGGCATATAATATTAATCCGAGGTTTTCATAAGTTCCGTTCACCCAGTTTCTTGCGAGTAAATTTATTGTAAAATTAACCCAGCCCGTTTCGTTTGTGACGATGGACGAGTTGAATATTTCTGAATCGTAGTCGCCGCCTGCTGATGCCCATGTTTCCGACGCTGTTCGGTTGTCCCAGTTTGCATCGTCTTCTGTCCAGTTTGATATTATTTTGTATGCGTTTAGTGTAATGTTGTTGCCGGATGAGGACGATATGTAGATAGATAGGTCGGCGCTGACGATGGTGTTTTCTGATGGGATTGATGATAAGTTGAAATATAATAATGCTCGTAATTTTCGGCTACCGGCTGAGGCTGTTCCGACTTGGAGAGATGTTGTGTCGCCGTAATTTGTCGAGGAGAGTTCTCTTAAGTATGTGTCTTTGCCTGTTGTTATGTTTGGTTGTAGGCTTGATATCGCGAAGCCTGTTATCGAGTATGAGTCTGAGTAATATATTACCAATGAGAAGAATGTTATGAGGAGTAGGAAGCCGACGACTATGGATATTTCCCTTCTTTTTTTCATGTCTATTTAGGGTTTAGGATGTTTTAAAGTTTTGTTTGGGGGATGGATTAGTCGTGGATTTCGAATCTTAGAATTGCTCCTCTTCCGCCTAAATTGTCGAATTGGACTCCTTCGGCTGTTTCTTTTGTGACTAGGTGTATTTCTGTTGATGACGCTTTTGCGAGTTTTTCTAGCATCTTTATTTTTTCTTTTGGGAGGGATTTTGAGATGATGAGTTTGTCGACTGCACCTCGGTTTAATCTGTCTTCTACTTCAGCTTCTCCATATGAAACTTTGTTTGGTTCTTTTGCGAGTTTTTCAAAAAAGAGGTCTAGGATTTGTCTTTGTTTTGTGATTTCCTGTTCTGATAGAACATCTTGGCAAAGTTCGACGAGTTCTTCGAGTCCGTGCATTCCGGTCCCGCCCAAATCTTTTACTGCGATTACTTTTTCTTTTAGTGCTGTTACGAGTTGTCCTTGGTCGAGAAACTCATCTTTTGTTGGGATTGGTCCACCGACTAATATTCCTTTTAGTTTTTTATTGTCCCAGAAATATGTTTTCATGTGTTCTGCTACTCGTTTGAAGAATTCTTTTGCGGCTGATTCTCGGATTCGTGCGAATCGTTGGGCTGATTGCCCGCCGGCTCGTGTTTTGCCTGGGATTCCTGATGTCATGTTTTGTAAGAGTTTTATATGTTTTCCGTCGAGAAGTCCTATTGATGCTTCGTTTCGTTCGATGATTAATAAGCCGTATGCTTCTTCGGTTTCGAGCATTTCTTTTAGTGGGTCGAGGACGAATGTTTGGTCGCATCTGTAAATTTTTACTTTGAGTTTTTTTGGCGGTTCGATTGCCCAGACTTCGAGAGATTCTTTTCCGTCTTTTGTTACATTCCCTGAGAAAACCGCGAGTCCGTTGGGGGGTGTTCTTCCTATTTCTTTTAATTTTCGTGTTGCTCGTTCTAATGCGTTGATTACATTTTTTCGTGTTCCTGCTGACTTGATATTTGTTGCTGTTCCTTTTTCGTCTTCGAGTTGTTTTGTTGTTTGAGTTAGTGTTGCCCCGGCTGGAACCATGACGGTGATTAGTTCGGTGTGTCGTCCTCGGTAGCCTTCTAATTCTTCTACTAAACTTTCGAGTTCGAATTTTTGTGTTTCGTCCATTGGTTTATTTAGAATAGTTAGGTTTTAAGTTTTGGGTTAGATGCTTTCTTAGGTTATAAGTATTGGCTGACTTTGTATGTGCTTGCCAGCCTTGAAATATTTCTGAGATTTTGTTTGTAGAGATATTGTTATTTTGGAATAATTGTATTTTTCTTTTCATACTTCTTATGCTTCTTTGTCTTGGTAACTTAAAGTGGTAGTAGTTTCTGAATCCTACGAAGTCTACTCCTTTTGATAATAATATAATTTTTGATTTGTTTTTGTGAAGTTCTAATTTTAGATTGTTTTTTAGGAATTTTTTTATTCTATTTTTTAGGAATGTTAACTTAAATCTTGAATAATTTAATATTAGGAAATCGTCAACGTATCTTATGTAGCGTTTTTCTTTTAGCCGATATTTAATAAAATAATCTAATTCGTTAAGGTAAACGCTTGCGAAGAGTTGGCTTGTTAAGTTTCCGAGAGGCATGCCTTTTCCTTTGTTGTGATAATTTTTTAGAATTTTTGTAATTAGATATATTGTTTTTTTGTCTTTTATTTTTTTCTTTATGATGTTGATTAGAATTCCGTGGTTGACTTCTTTAAAGTAATGTTTTATGTCTGCTTTTAAGCAGTATCCATTTGATGTTAAATTATTTGTTGTTTTTAATTGAAATTTTTTGAATCTTTTTAATGCGAATGACGTTCCTTTGTTTTTTCTTCCTGCGCAATTGTCATAGATAAAAATTTTATCAAAGATTGGTTCTATTATATTGCAAATTGCATGATGGACAACTCTATCTCTGAAATCAGATTTTGATATTTTACGAGTTTTTGGGTCTCGTAAAATAAATGTTTTTAGCGGTCTAGGTTTGTATGTTTTTGTCATTAATTCAAATTGTAAATCTTGAATATTTTCTATTATGTTTTCTTCAAACTCTTTTACGTCTCTTCTTTTTGATTTCCCTTTCTTTGCTTTTCTATACGCGTTAGTAAGATTGTTCCAACTGTAAATTTTATAGTAAAGATTTTTATGAGTTTTCATTTCCTAGTTGGCTAGGCCATTTGGCCATTGTCGTTCGAATTCGCGGGATTGTCGTTCCTGGCGTTCAGGCCGTCCTCGTTCGCGTAAAGCCTCGACGATAGTGATAGTCTCTTTACCGATTGCCACCATGACTTCAAGGTTCATAATTTTCAACTACTAGTTGTCGCCATTGAATTTTACTGACTCACTTAAGAGTTCTAATAAAGAGGCGTGTGGCCTAGCTCCAAGCTAGGAATTTTTTAAGGAGTTTTGGACTTTTAATTATTGTTGTATTCTAAAATATATATTAATCTAATTTTTCGAACCGACGCCTTCGGCGTGAACCAACCCCACTCGGCCAACGTCGTCCGAACTCGCGGGATAGTCGACCCAGGCGCCCAGGCCGACCTCGTTCGCGTAAAGCCTCGACGAACCAGTTTCTTTTGTCCAAACTTTAATGGAAGTTTTATTAAAATTTATTTCTTTTCTATTGTTTGAATAAGCAAATCTCCGATCTATGATTATTTGTGTTTTTGGTGTTTCTGTTAGCCCATATCCTTCTTTGTTGTCGGCTTTGTCTATTCCTAATCCGATAAATCTTGCTGGGTTTTCTGCGCCGTAAGATGTCTCTCCTTTATTTTTTGCTATATCTGCTAGATTAACTGATAATGGGGATTTGTCGTTTGAATAAAGTACTGCTTCTCTTATGTCGGCGTATATTCCTTCGAAGTGATTTTCGCCATTGTCTTGCCCGTGGGCGATTATTTTTATTACATCTTCAAGGGATAATGTTGCAATATTTGTTTCTTCTAGGAGTTCTGTTGCTGCTATCACAAACGGTAGGCTTGAACCTGTGGCTTTTTGTATATTGAACCCATTGTTCATGATTTTTTTGTATCCTGTTGAATTTCTTCCTCCCATTCTTCCTATTAAAAAATCGCTTACTCTTTGGTACATAAATGAATCTGCCTGGGTTACTTTTAATCCGTTTGTTGCTGGGATGTCTATGTTTAGGGTATTCATATAATATTGAAGAATTATTTATTTATAAGTTTTTTGGTTGTTGTCACTTTGGAATTAGATGTTGTGACAGGCTTTTAGATCTTTTGTAAATTCTTGTAATTCTTTTGGAATTTTGATTTCTCTGATTTGGTTTCTAAGAGATATGCCTTTTTCTTTTTTTGTTTTCCAGACTTTGCTATTGAAATCAGTTAATTTGGTTATTGGTATTTGGTTGTTGGTTGTTGGTTGTTGGTTTGGCCATTCTGTTTTTAGTAAGTCTATTCCTTTTTCTTTTGCGATTAGAGTTGTGATTTGTGGAATGATTGGGTAGAGGAGAGTTAGAAGTCTTTCTAATAAGAAGTGGAGGGTGTATTTTGCTGATGTTGATTCGTCGTCGGTGAAATCTTTGTTTTCGTTGTAGGCTCGGTTTTTTACAAGTTCGATGTAGTTTGATGCAAAGGTGTCCCATAAGAATTTTCTGAGTTCTTGCGTTGGGTGATTAAAGTTATATACAATGTAAGATTCGTCTGTATTTTGTGTTAGTTCTTCAATGTGATCGACGAAAAGTTGGTCTAGTTTTGTTAAAGTTGGTTTTGTTTTTGGTTTGTCGAATATCATTACGAATTTTGAAATGTTTAATAATTTGTTTAGGGATTTTTTTTCGGCTTTGATTTTTTCTTTTGAACAGGTGAAGTCGCCTTTTGATAAATCGCCTTCGGTTGCTGACCAAAGTCGGAGGGCTTCGGCGCCATTTTCTTTTAGAATTTCTTGCGGATCGATTATATTTCCGGTTGACTTTGACATTTTTTTCCCGTTGCTGTCGAGAATGTGTTGGTGAATCCATACGTCTTTGAAGCAGGCTTTTTTTGTTTCGAGAAATCCTCTTAAGATTGTATAGTAAAGCCAAGTTCTTACGATTTCTTTTCCTTGTGGTCTTAGCGTCGCTGGATATGCTTTTTTGAAGAATGTTTCGTCGGATTTGTATTTTAGCATGTTGAGTTCTGAGATTGATGAATCGAACCAAGTGTCGAGAACTCTTGTTTCGCCTATCCATTTATTTTTTGGGAAGTCTGAAACTTTTCCTAATACTTTTTTTGTTTTGGCTTCAATGACTTCTGAATTTTTTGGTGGATCTTCTTTCCAAGGTTCCGTGTAAATTCCTTCTGGCGCAATTGCGATTAGGTTTTCGGAGTACCATAGCGGGACTGGAGTTGCGTAATATCGTCGTCGGGAAATTGGCCAATCGATTGAAATTGTGTCTATCCAATTGTCGAGAATTTTTTTTGAAACTTTTGGATAAAAATTTATTTGCTTGATTATTTTTCGGATGTCGTTTTTGAATTTCATTTGTTTGAGATAGAATTCTGGCATTTCGATGAATTCAATTTCGGCTTTTGAGCGTTCTGAGATTGGGGTTCTATGTGTGATTTGTTCTTGCTTTGTGAGTAATCCCTTTTCTTTGATTAGTTCAATAATTTTTTCTCTTGCTTCTTTGACTTTTAGGCCTTTTAGGATTCCTGCGTTTTCGTTCATTGTTCCGTCTTTGTTGATTGCGATTTTTGGGGTTAGGTTCATTTCTCGGAAAAATTGTATGTCGGTTAGGTCTCCCATCGAGCACATCATTGCGATACCGGTGCCTTTGTCAATTTGGGCTGAGGGGTGTGGCTTGATTGGGATTTCTTTTTTGAAGATTGGAGATATTGCGGTTTTCCCGTCGAGATGTTTGTATTTTTTGTCGTCGGGGTTGAAGATTACCATTCCGCAAGTTGCAATTAATTCGGGTCGTGTTGTGCCGATTATTATTTCTTCTTCTGTTTCTTTGACTTTCCATTTGATGTTGTTGAATGTCGATGGGATTTCTTCGTAGTCGATTTCTGAGTCGGCGATTGTTGTTTGGAGTTTTGGGTCCCAGTTGTTGATTCTTGTGTCTTCGTAGATTAGTCCTTTTTTGTATAGGTCGATGAAGGTTGATTGTGTTAGAGTTCGGTATTCAGGGGAGTCTGTATTGTAGATGCTTCCGATTTTTCCGTCGTCTTTGTAAGAGGAGAATGAGATTCCGAGTTTTGCGAATGAGTCGATTGATTCGGCTGAGGCTTCTGATAAGAGTTGTTCGCATAGTTCTACGAATTTTTTTCGTCCGACTTTGAATGGGGATGCCTTGAATTTTTTTTCGGTTGCCATTTCGATTGGGAGTCCGTTTCGGTCGAGGCCTAGTGGGAAAAGAACTTCTTCTCCTTTCATTCGTCGGTATCTTGCGAAGAAATCCATGAAGCAGTATGTGACTGCGTGTCCCATGTGGATTGGGGTGTTGACGTAGGGTGGTGGTGTGTCGATTGAGTAGATTTTCTTTTTTGTTTTTGGGTTGAATTTGAATTGTTCTGATTTTTTCCAATCGGATGTTATTTGGTTTTCTATTTCGACGTTCCAGTTTTTTATGTCTTTGAGGTTCATAGATATTGATATAGTAAGAGATTTAAAAGAATGTTGGTTGGGTTTGTTATGGAGAAGAAGCTTAGAATTTTGGCGGCGGCGGATTTGCATGGGGATGTGGATATTGCTAAGAGGTTGTCGGCGAAGGGGTTGAAGGAGAAAGTTGATTTGGTTGTTTTAGCTGGGGATATTTATGGGTATGCCGAAGGTGAGCCTGGAATTTTGGAGCTGTTTCGGAAGGCGGGACAGAAGGTTTTGTTTGTGCCGGGGAATTGTGATTTTGATGAGGAGCATGAGATGTTGAAGAAAGAGGGGAAGAGTATTCATAATTATTATGTGACTTATGGGGGCGTTGGGATTGTTGGGATTGGGAATCCGAATTGGAAGTTGTCGTTGGACGCTGGGGATTTGGCGGAGATTAAGAGAAATTTTTCGAGGATGAAGGCGGGGAAGAGGGTTTTGGTTTCGCATTTGCATGCGGCTGGGACGAAGGCTGAGTTTTCGGGGATTCCTGGGGATGATGTTATTCGTGAGGCTGTTGATGAGTTTAAGCCGGACTTGTTGATTGCGGCGCATATTCATGAGGGTGAGGGGATTGAGGATAAGATTGGGGGGACTCGGGTTGTGCAAGTTGGGCGGAGAGGCAAAATTATTTTGATATAATTTTGCGATGGTTGGCATTCTTTGAATGCCGGTGGTTGTTTCGCTTTGCGAAACGAGGGTTGCGACTTTGTCGCGAGGGTTGCACTGCGTGCGGGGCTTTGGCTATCAGATATAGCGTAATATTCTTATAGTATGTGTTTTTATTATTACTATGCCAACTAAAAAAGAAAAGAATGCGACTTTGATTATTACGGAGAAGCCTGCGGCGGCGGAGAAGATTGCGGCGGCTTTGAGTGGGGCTACTGATGAGAAGATTACGGATAAGGATAAGGTTTCGTACTATGAGTTTTACAAGGGGAGTCGTCGGTATATTGTTGGATGTGCGGTTGGGCATTTGTTTGGGATTCAGCAGATTGCGAAGCGTGGGCCGTTTCCGAATTTTGAGGTTGAGTGGAGACCTGCTTTTCTCCCAGATACATTGGTTGTCCCACTTATTAAATACAAAAACTTATAACTCTTCTTTCTATATATGTTTATGACAAAAGAAAGAGTTGTAATTTTCATCGATGGAAGTAATCTTTATTATAGCCTAAGGGACTTAAGAATAAAAAAGGTTGATTTCAAAAAAATGCTAAATTTTTTAACTGAGAACAAACTTTTGATTTCAACATTTTATTATAACGCTTCACTAAATCGGGGAATTGATGAAGCAAAATATTGGGAACAACAAAAATTCTTTGATGTTTTAAGAAAAATTCCAGATTTCAAAGTAATTTTATGCAGGATGAGAAAACACAAAAAGGATGGAAAGATCTCTTTCGATGTGAAAGGTGATGATGTCCATCTTGCAGTTGATTTAGTTTCTGGAGCTTATGAGAATCTTTATGATGTTGCTATAATTCTTTCAGGAGATGAGGATTTTGTGCCTGCAATTCAAAAAGCACAAAAGCTCGGTAAGAGGGTCATAAACGCCTATTTCAAATCAACTTCTTCAAATTATTTAAAACATATTTGTGATGAATCTGTTTATATGGATGAAATAGTTAAAGGGATAAAATAAAAATGCCCAGCGTCGCCGAAACAAGGCTGGGGAACATATTAGTAATATAATCAATTCAATCTTTAAATATGCTTCGGTTAGCTAAATTTTCTTTTATGATTAGTGTCTTACGGCGTCGTGGATTGCTTCGGGGCGGTTTTGGTATATGCCGGTTTTTATTAGTGTGTCTAGTCTTTTTGTTAGTCCTTGGTTCATTTTTGGTTGCGTTGTTTTTGTTGTTGTGGGTTGGTTTGGTGATGTGTTTGTTTGAGGGTTTGTTTGGGGGGTTGATTATAATTTAATTGTAATGAAATGGAGCGAGAGCCTGCAAGGCGTGGCACGAGCGGAACGACTGAAATGAGTGACCTCGTGAGTTTTCAATCTCCGAAAATTCTTTGATATCGTAGTTGCTGAAAATTGTCTTTAAAATTGTCGTTGGGGGGGAGTGCGTATTGATTTCTCCTAACTAAAAGTTTTTATAGTTCTTTTTTCTTAATTAATTATGGCAGATAAAAATTATCATAAAAAACCTGATAAAAAATATGATGGAAGTCAAGAAAGTTACGAAGCTAGAAGAAGGGGGGAAGGTTTATCGCGACCTTATGAACCCCAAAAAGAAAAACCAGAATTATATTCACATTGGGATAATTTAGCAGGCGATGAACCTGAAGGCAGGGTAGTCTTGCCCGACGAAGAAAAAGCAAAGAGAGAAAAGGGCAAAGACTTGGGGGATAAGTTGACTTCCATCATTGCAATTGCAGGATTGGGGGGAAGTATATTTTTTTTATCAAATAATATTACTGGGAATGCAATTGCCAATTTAACAACTAAAACAACATCTTTTCTCGGAGCAGGTTTATTGATTGTTGGTTTAGTTGCAGGGTTTTTTTGGATAAATAAAAAAAAATAATTCTAAGAAAAAAGTTAAGAAAAAGAAATAATTATATTTACGCACTTTCTGGGGGTAGGTAGACAATTTTAGTTTTTTATTTTCAGCAATTTCGTTTAATCAGCGATGTT
>CAZLQO010000004.1:0-7447 GCA_964561955.1 Candidatus Woesearchaeota archaeon
GTCTGTCACTTTGAAATAACAACAAAGGAAAGGTTTTTATAGTGTGATTTTGTGGTTGTTTTATTAATTTAATTTGAAACCACAACGCAACTTGTTGCATTGACTACATTGACTACTCGCGACCTTTGGTTGTGATGATTTGGAAGACGTGGTTTGGAAGGAAATAGGTTAGGGAATAACTTGTTTTCGATTTGATTTTTTTAGCTGGTAGCTTGTTGTTGCTAGTTAATTATTGTGGAATAGGTTTGTTCCTTAATGGAATAGGTGTTGAACTTTTATTGAAAGGGTATAGAGATGAAGAAAGTGTGGATTACAATTTGTTTGGTGGTGGTGGTTTTGGGTCTGTCTGGTTGTGCTGCTGGTCCAAATGTCGCTGAAAATACTCCCAATGAAGAGACGGGGGGGTTGCCGGTTTTTGGAGAGGATTATGGCATGGGATGATAGCTCCATCTACTTGGCTTGTATCTCTGTTCACGAAGTCTGTGAATTTTTATGAGGTGCATAATAATGGAGGATGGTATGATTTTGGTTTTGTGCTCGGGGCGGGAATTCTTGCCGGCGGAGGAGGAGCTTCGGTTTCGAAGAGTTCAAGTAGTTGACAATGTGTAACCGACGGCATTCTTGTTATTCTTTTGTGGGGCTTCGTATAGTAATGGACTTGACTGAAGAGAGGTCCATTTCTGCCGTTTGCGAGGCCGATTGTGGACTGGGATGCCTGTGAAGAATGTAGCCTGGTTGGGTTGCTGTCTTGCCCCGAAAGCTTTCTCCGTGCCGAGTTAGTTAGGGGTGAGACTTTGCTATCATACAAATATTTTTAAAGTCATATTCTTGTGAATTGTTATAATTTAAGAATAAATAAGATATCGCTCCGAGCAAATGCTCATTATTAATAACTTGCGACTACATAAAATAAGAAATCCCCTACTGACGCGATACGTAAACTCTTGAAATATGGGAAACATGTTTTGGGAGGATTTGATATTTAGTTTGAACTGGCTTCTGTTTATTCGTACGGAATACCTTTTATGGTATTCCGGAAATGAGGAATATGGTTTATTAAGGAGATATGCCTATGAAAAAATAAGGCGCCCGGTCCTGTTCATAATTGGTTTTGTTGGTTGTGTTTCTATCTCTGGTTCTTTTTATTATAACCTCATGCCTGGTTAGGGCTAAAATTGACGAGATAAAAAAGTTCGATTGAGATTGAAAACAACCATATCTGTGTACCTATATTTGTTCAATTGGCGAAGGAGATAGAAAGAAAGTACTTTCTTTTGTCTAAACGATTTGCTGTTGAATAGGATACAGAGATAAAATTATTGGGAGAACTTCTTTTTGGGAAACCTCGCAGTAGTCTTTTCGCGCGGGCAATGAAAAAGGTTTTATTGTAGTAAATTGTTTCGAAACAATTTTAATACCTTAGGAAAAAGGAGCTGTGTATTATACGTAAAAAACTATTACTTCGAATAATGAAGAATGAAGAAAGCAACGAAGAAAGCTAAGAAGAAAATAGCGTAGCAACGAAGAAGGTATATCTCTTTCCTCTTATGGGATGAGAGTTGTGTGCCTGGGAATGGGCCCTCGAAGAATACTTTCCCTTTGGGGGTCCATTGCTTATTGTTATTATATTAAAGGAATTTCCTGTTCAAATCAGGGTTGGATTATATTCCAATAACCAAACATTAGCTTTTCATCACCCTCCTCCGAAGCCAGATTCTGTTTTACTAGGATCTGGCTTTTTTATTAGCAACTTTTTTAAAGTATGCTGTATGCCTTGTTGTATGCTGCATGAAAAAATTGTTGCGTTTTTGAAAAATAACGGAGGGCCGTGTACCCAAAGAGATATTGCTTTGGGTTTGCCAAATGTTAATAGAGCCGTTCTGTTAGGATACCTTCGGGCTTTGTCGGATCTTGGGAAGATTAAGTCTCGGGATAGTGGGAAGGCGAAGGTGTATTATCTTTAGTTGTTGTAATCTTATTTTGAAAGTGTTTCGAGATGAAAGACCTCTTGAGGGAGGTGTGTTTGGATTAATAATAGCCTTAAGAAATGGTTATGTTTGTTCAGGCACGATGACGCGAACGGGCTCTGGGTTTGTAGCGAGTTGTTCCAATTGACATTCCTGGGGCCTGTTTTTTGTGATAGACAAAGGCGTATTTTGTATAAGATTTTTTCCCGCCGAGAGAGGGATCGAGCCTTGTTTTTTTAATTAGACATCGAAACACATCTCTATCCAGACCCAAATATATTGTCGGCATATTTTTCTTTGACGATAATTGCTGGGTTGACTGGGTCCTTTGGTTTGTAGGTTTCATAAACCCTCTCCTCCTTACCTGCTTACTTTTAGGGCCCAGTTTTTTGAAAATAATCTGGGAAGAAGATTGTGTCTTCTTTCCGGTTTGGATATGTATTGTTTGTGTTAATGTAAAATTGAAAGGGATGTATTATGAGAACTACTAGAATATTTGTTTTGATTGTTGTGATGTTTGTCGGAGTGGGAGCTTGGGCGGAAAGTTCGAGTTCATCAAGCAGCGAAGTTATATCGGAAAATAACGTCGTTGCGAATGCCAACGTCGGAACACTAGCTGGAGGGGTTATGGACAATTCCTCAAATGCGAACGGAGGTGAGGCGGTTGCCATTGTAAATGGGGTGAGTGGAGGTGCTTCTGATTCGTATTCTGGGGGAAGTGCTTCGGGTGTTAGTATTAACACAACTTCAAATTACAAAAATCAAACACCTCCTTTAAATGTGGCTTCGCCTTATTTGCCGTTTTGGAACCATGGAGGATGGGGCCCTATCCGTGCTCTTTTCCCAAATGGACCGGCTGGTAATGTTTATGAGAAAGTTTGGGACTCGGACAACAAAGAACATCTTAGGGAACTTTATGGTGTTCTTACATCGGTACAACATGAAGGCCCAATTGAATTTATTGGAGGGCTTTTTGGGGGAATTGGGGACATATTTATTCGCTCAAATGAGTCTACATATAAAGGGAAGGGGTTTGTGATTTCGAATTCCCTTATTAAAAAGCGAAGACGTAAGGGGCAAGTTCTTGTTGTTCTAACTCCTTCTTCGATAGAAGAAGAGAAGTTAATTATTGAATCTGGGTGCTATGTCCATGCTGGGAATGTTGGCGTTGAAGGTAATGAAACGCATAATTGGGACCAGGCTTATAATGTTGCGATTGCGATCGCCATGCTTCGAGATGTTGATATCTTGCTTGTTTCCGGTGGGATGAAGGGAGTAACTATTGGTTCAAATACTTCTTTTGGAAGTGCTGGAGGATACAGCCAAACTAATTATTCAATTAGCTTGATGGGTGCTCGGGCCGAGGGTAAAACTGAAGGAGTTGGGGAGCCACTTATTCGTTGTATTGGATATCGATATGATATAGAAGAAGCAAGTAAGCGGAAAATTTCCGCTAGTGATTTGGCACCGGGAATACTTGATAAAATTAAAAAATCTCGATCCTCAAGTGCCTTGCCACAACAATCCATTCCTAGTGATAATGTTCTTCTTCCTAAAAATGGTATGAAAAAGGCCATTGAGTCCCAGAGCCCGCCGTTGAGTGAGAAGGATGAAGGAGTTGCAGAAGTGGAAGCAGTTGTTTCGTCGGCATCTGGTGGGTAGTTGTAAATATTAATTATTGGGGGTGTTTCATATAGAAAGGAGGCCTTAAGTAAAATTGTATAAAAAGAAATTGGGAATCCTTTGGAGAGAAAAGAAAGGAGGACAAACTCAGTTGATAAATGCTTGTAAGTGTAGTACCCTGGTTGTTATGTAAAATAACTGGGGAAATGTTAATTGAGGTGTGACTTTTATTAAGTTCCCTCTAAAAAAAAAGGAGAAAGAAAATGAAGAAATTACTTTTACTTATTGTTTTGATGGCGATGATTATTTCAGTTCCGACACGTGCCGACATCATGGTCGGGCAGGTTTCGACGCTGGGTGCCAATAACTTTGCCGTTGGAGGCATGGGTTGTTGGTTTGTGCCCCCGACGACATCGAGTAACACAGGGACTTGGGGTGTCTCCGCTGAAGCTGATGACGGGAAGAGTATCGGAGTTACCAATTCGGGTGGTATGTTTTCTCAAAGTTCGATTGCTGGAAAAAATGGTGTCGCGGCTAATTCGACAGAAAATGTCGACGTTGCGAATGGTGCGTCTATAAATAAGGTATTGACCGCCAATACTTTAGATTGCCTGGAAATGAAAAGTTCCGCGATGGGAAATGCACAGGCCGGGCAATCCATTGTTAAAACCAGTTCGGCGATTGTGAATAATCCCAATAGGCTTGTGGCAGCTGGGTCCATGGTTGGTGTTGTTCAAATTAACACGGCCATGAACGGTGGTCTTGCAACCAGTAGTACTAACGTGAGCAATTCTGCAAATGCGCTGGCTGTTCTTCCGCAACAAAGCCAAGGCGGTGGACATGGCGGCGATGGACATTAGTTGACCTGCTATTCAAAGAGCAACTTGATGATTAATTTTTGATAAAGCGTCCTTAACTCTGTTATATTATGAGTTAAGGGCGCTATTTTTTTATTGTGTGTTTAAAAAAAATTTGAGTAGTATTGTGCACTATGTGGTGCTCTATCTGTTATTTGTTTTTGGGAGGGGATATTCTTCGAATTGTTTTTTGTTTTTGAGAATTAATATTAGGAGGTATGTGGCGATTAGTGAAATTATTAGAACTACTACTGAGTATGATACCGTTGTAGTTGTTCCTATGGCGGCTCCTGTTGTGAGATTTTCTTTGATTAATCCTGTTGCTGTCGTGATTATTATTATTAGTGATGTTATTGAAATTGAGATACTTATGCCGAGGAGGATGCCGATTATCATTATTCTTTTAATGGTTAAACTTTTATATACATTTCGTATTGGATTGTTATGGTGATGGCGTATGTTTTGTTTGTTGTTGGGATTTATTTTTTGATAAAAGGGGCTGACTGGATTGTTGATGGGGCGTCGTCGATGGCTCGGAAGTTTGGTATTTCTAATTTGATAATTGGGTTGACTGTCGTGGCAATTGGGACGAGTTTGCCTGAGCTTACCGTCGGGATTTTTTCTGCTATTAAGGGAACTTCTGGGATTGTTTTCGGGAATGTTATTGGAGCGAATATTGCTAACGTGCTTTTGGTTTTGGGAACGACTGCGCTGATTAAGAAAATTGATGTTAAAACCGAAACTGTTTGGAAACAAATTCCTTTTGCACTTTTGGCTGCTTTTATTTTGTTTTTGTTTTCGAGCAAGACAATGTTTGGACTTGAGAGAACGAGTTTGACTTATGTTGAGGGTTTTGTTTTTGTTGCGTTGTTGATTTATTTTTTGTATTCTATTTTGCAAATGGGGAAGCGGGAGAAGGAGAAGAAAAGGATTCCTCTGGATTTTGATTTGATTACTAATATTTGGTCTATGATGAATATAGGGAAGAGTGTTGGGAAGTTGAAAGATGGATTTAGTCGTTTGAATTGGAGAGTTTTTGGTAAATTTGTCGTGGGGATTGTGATGATTTATTTTGGTGGGCAGTGGGTTGTGTCTGGCGCTGTTTTTATTGCTGGTCAATTTGGGTTTAGTTCTTTTTTGATTTCAGCGACTATAGTTTCACTTGGCACGACTTTGCCTGAATTTATTGTTTCGGTTTTTGCGACGCTTCGCGGGAAGGTTGATATGGCTGTTGGAAATGTTATTGGGAGCACTGTTTTTAATGTGCTTGGTGTTTTGGGTATAAGTGCGATTGTCAGGCCGATGATAATTCCTACTTTTATTTATATCGATGTTGCGATAATGTTTTTTGTGTTTTTGTTATTATTTATTTTTATGTTTGTTGGGAAGGACCATTCATTGAGGCGAAGGGATGGCGTTGTGTTTTTGTTGCTTTATGTCTTGTATTTGTCTTACATTATTATTAGGGGATGATTAGAAAAATTCATTCAGGCCTTTTTGTTAGACTCTTTCTTTTGTAAAAGAAATTCCCTAGAAGTAGAAAATAAATTCTAATGCTTCGCATTAAACATAAGCTTGCTTTGGTTCTAAAATTGCTTTTCCGATCCGTCCAGAGGACAACCTGATCGGGCAATTTTCAAGCTACGATAAGGTCAAAAAAACTCATTCAGGTCTTTTTGTTTTTTTGACTCTGTTAATTTTTTTATTTTTTGTATGCCTGAGTCTATTCGTTTTTCTGAGAAGTCGTGAGCGAGAAGAATTTGTTTTATTTTTTTTTCATTGGCTGGTTTGAATTGTATTTCTTCTATTTGTGATGATTTGTATTCGTGGAATTGTTTGAACACTTCTTGCCAATCGAAGACAAAGTCGAATTTATTTTGGACTTGTTTGAAAATTTCTATTGGGTATTTGTATTTTTGAACTATTTCTAATGCTTTTTTTTGTCCTAAGCCTTTTACGCCGCCTGGGTTGTAGTCTGTGCCTACGAGGATTGCGAGGCATATTAATTGGTCTTTGTCTATTTCGAGTTTTCTTACGATGGCTTGGAATTCTATTAGTTCTGGTTTTATGTCGATGTAAAGACCTGATGGTGTTTTTTTTCGGCGTGGTGATGTTAAGTTTCTTACTAGATATGGGGTTCCATATAAGAGTGCGTCGTAATCTTGTGATGCGGCTGCCCAAACTTTTCCTGTTTGTGCGAGAGTTGCGGCTTCTGCTTCACCTTCTGATGGGGCTTGAATTACTGGTATACCCATTGCCTCTAATAGTTCTTTGGATTGTTGTATAATCTCATCTGTTATTTTTACAAATCTTCCTGAATACTTTTTCATTTCTTTGATGTCTTCTTTTTGTTTTGCTTCGGTATACCGCTCTTCAGCTATTTTTTTTGCTTCTTTTCTTTTTTTTATTTCTTCTTGTTTTAATTCGGGAGGTATTCCGTCAAAGATGTAGGCTGGTTTGATTCCTTCTTGGAGGAGGTTTATGTTTCGGTAGAATAGTCCTGAGAGGTGGGAAGTTATGTTTTTGTTTTTGTCCATTAGTGGAGTGCCGTCGGGTTGGCGGATTGTTGTAAGGAATTGGTAGAGGGTGTTGAACGCGTCGATTGCGATTGTTTTTCCTTTTAGGTCTGAGATTTCGATTTCTTTTCGTGGGATGATTTCTGATATTTGGACGCCCATTTTTTCGTCGGCTTTGCCGATGTTTTTGGTTTTTAGTTGTTGGTTATTGGTTGTGGAAGTTAATAGATTTTTTGGTTATGATAGTATTATTCATGTGGCATTAAGGGTTGGAAAAGAGTTTTGGGGATAAAGCGAGTGACTCTGATTTCTAATCCATCTACTTCTGTTTCGAGGCCGTCAGATGTTAGTATTTCGTTAATTTCTTCTATTCCTTCTCCTGCTCCAACTTCTGGAATGAATCTATAGCGTTTGTCATAATATTCTCTTGGCTGTTCGTCTTCGCATGTTGCGAATACGTGTTTTCCGTTTGATGCGATTAGCG
>CAZLQO010000004.1:7547-16203 GCA_964561955.1 Candidatus Woesearchaeota archaeon
GGCTGTTCGTCTTCGCATGTTGCGAATACGTGTTTTCCGTTTGATGCGATTAGCGATATTTTATATTGTTGCATTGGATAAGAACTGACTTGTTCTGTGGTTGCTGTTATTTTTATGTCGGGAATTGCCCTTGTTGATTTTGTTTTTTCTGTTAGAACTCTGTAATATCTAATCACTCTATTTGCGAATTCTTCTTGGCTGGTGTATTCTCTTGGCTTCATTTTATGCGAGGAAATCGATTGTGTGTTTTTCTTGGTATGTTGTGAGGTCGTTTCTTTTTTGGTAGTCTGGGTTTTGTTGTTGGGATTCTGGATTGTTTCGAATTTGATAGATGGGGCTAACTGGTTGTATTTTGTAATGTGGTTCTATTCTCATATTTTTGAGTTGTTCATAGGATATTTAAAGTTAATTGTATTTTATTATTTATGGAGTTTGAGTTTGTGCCTGTGGATTATGATTATTTTGATTTTGATGGTCGGAACTATGTGCGGATGATTGGGCGAAATGGCGACGGGGAAAAGATTTGTGTTGTTGATTCTTATGATGCGAATTTTTATGTTGTGTTGGATAAAGGGGCTGATGTTGATAAGATTGTAAAAAAAATTTCAGAGGTTGAGGTTCGTCGGGCGTCGAGGGTGACTAAGGTTTTGCGGACTGAGGTTTTGGATAAGAAGTTTTTGGGGAAGAGTGTTAAGGCTATTCGGGTTTTTGTTTCGAATCATAAGGATGCGCATGATGTTGCGTCGGCGATTGGGGATTTGGATGGGATTGATAAGAGGCGTGAGTATGATATTCCGTTGGTTACCAAGTATATTAAAGAGAATGGGATTGAGCCGCTAAAACATTATCATGTTTTGGCGGAGGTTGCGGGTGACGGGTTGCGGGTGACGGGTGATTTGGATTGTTATTTGGCTAATGAGATTAAACCCCTTAAGGATGATAGAGAATTTGTTCCTAGGATTTTGGCTTATGATATTGAGACTGACGATAGGGAGATTGGGAAGGGTGATATTTTGATGGTGTCTTTGTATGGCGAGGGAATTAAGAAAGTTTTGACTTGGAAAAAATGTAAGGGGGCGGCTGAGTATGTTGAGTTTTGCGAGGACGAGGGAGAGATGATTGAGAAGTTTGTTGAATGTGTTAATGAGTATGCTCCTGATATTTTGACTGGGTATTTTTCTGATGGTTTTGATTTGCCTTATTTGAAGGCGGCTGCTGATAGGAATGGTGTTGGGTTGGATTTGGGTGTTGATGGGCGTGGTCCGTCGTTTACTCGGGGTCGGATTCCTTCGGGGAAAATTGCTGGGATTGTTCATATTGATTTGTATCGTTTTGTCGACGCTGTTTTTTCTCAGTATTTGCAGAGCGAGACTTTGTCTTTGAATGAGGTCGCGAAGGAGTTGGTTGGGGAGGAGAAGGAGGATTTTGATTTTGCGAGGTTGGGTAATATGAAAGATAAGGATTGGTGTGATTTTTTTTCTTATAATTTGCAGGACTCGGTTGTGACTCATAAGTTGGCGATTAAGGTTTGGCCGGATGTTTCTGAGTTTTGTAAAATAATTAAGGAGCCGGTTTTTGATGTGACGCGAGACCGAATGGCGACGCATGTTGAGAATCATATTTTGCATAATCTTGATAGGTTTGGTGAGATTGCGGAGAAGCGACCGGGTTATGATGAGACGAATGAGCGGAAGGCTAAGGGGAAGTTCGAGGGGGCGTTTGTTTTTGAGCCGAAGCCTGGGCTGTATGAGAATTTGGTCATGTTTGATTTTACTTCTATGCATGCGAGTATTATTGTTTCGTTTAATGTTTCGAAGTCGAGTTTTAGTGAGAAGGGTGGGAAGGATTTTTTTTCGTCTCCTGAGTTTGATTTGGACGGCAAGAAGAGGAAGGTTTATTTTGATAAGAAAATTGGGTTTTTCGCGACGCTGTTGGCTGAAGTTGTTGAAAAAAGGAAATTGTATAAGGGTGAATATAATAAAAATAAAAATGCGATGACTAAGGCGAGGTCGAATGCTTATAAGTTGTTGGCGAATGCGAGTTTTGGCTATCAGGGGTTTTTTGGGGCGAGATATTATTCTCGTGAGGCGGCGGCGGCGACTTTGGCTTTTGTTCGGAAGTATACCAATGATACGATTAATATTATTAAGAAGGCTGGGTATACCATCGTATACTCGGATACTGACTCTATTGCTTTTTTACAGGGTGGGAAAACTAAGAAAGAAATTTTGAAATTTTTGGGAGAGATTAATAAAAAGTTGCCTGGGATTATGGAATTGGATTTGGAGGATTTTTATCGGAGGGGTTTGTTTGTTTTGAAAAGGGGTGGGGTTGGTGGGGCAAAGAAGAAATATGCTTTGGTTGATGAGAAGGGAAAGGTGAAGATTCGGGGATTTGAAACGGTGCGGCGGGATTGGTGTAAGTTGACTCGGAATTTGCAGAGTGAGGTTTTGACTAAGATTTTGGAGGACGGGAATGAGAAGGCGGCGTTGGAACTTTTGAAGAAAGTTATTTTGGATTTAAAGGCGAGGAAGGTTGGGTTGGATGAGTTGATGATTCGGACGCAGCTGCGTCGGCCGATTTCTGAATATATTGCTGTTGGTCCTCATGTTGTTGCGGCGAGGAAGATGGAGGCAGCTGGGGTTCGGGTTTCGACTGGGATGTTGATTGAGTATTTTGTTGGAGAAGGAACTGGGAAGAGGATTGGGGATAGGGTTCATTTGGTTGGGGATAAGGTTGGGTATGATGTTGATTATTATTTGAAGAATCAGATTTTGCCAGCGGTTGAAAATATTTTTGAGGTGTTTGGGGTTGATGTCTCTGACGTTGTCTCTGGGTCAGAACAGCAGAAGCTGTTCTGAGAGAAGTTCATTTTGTTTTGCAAAATGGAAAAGTTCAGTTGCTTTGCAACTGGAGAAGTTCAGGCTTCACCTGGAGGCTTGGCGAGTAGAGGAAGTTGTTTTAAGTAGAATTTAAAAACTTAATAGATTTGGGAATAAGGTGATACTAACAAAAGAGGATAAAGAGTTGATTGAAGAAGCTAAAAAGATTATTGTTAAATCTAGCCAAGTAAAGCTTATTGATACTGGAGATACTGGATGTGCTCTAAAAACTATAAATAAAAATATTTATCTTGGAGTTAGTATGGGATTTTTTTGTGGAATTGGTTCTTGTGGAGAATATCAAGCTGTAGGGAATATGGTATCCAATGGGGAAAAAGAAATTAAGATTATAGTTTCTGTAGGAAAAGATGGGAAAATTAAAATCTAGGTTTAAGGATTTAATTCTTTTGTCCACCTTGACAAGTAGAGGGATAGAGAAGTTGAAAAAAGTGATTTGGGAAAAATCAAATCTAATAAGAATTTATACTGAAAAATCTGATGAGCCAATGATATTAGAGAGTGGTTCATCTGTAGAGGATTTAGTTGAAGAGATTCATAAAAATCTTTTAGAAAACTTTAAGGAGGCAGTTATTAATGGTAGTAGTGCAAAATTTCCAAACCAAACTGTCGGATTAAGCCATATCTTAGAAGATGAAGATAGGATAAAAATAATTTCTAACTAGTTATTGTAGTTAATTCTAAAAACTCTATTTTGTCTATCTTATTATGAAAGATTATTCGGTGTATTTGAAAGAGAAGTTTCCGGCTAAGGCTGGGTTTGTTGAGCGGATTGAGAAGTTGATTGGGAAAGCGGACGCGGATGTTTTTTTTGATATTTGTTATACGCAGACGCCTAATTCTCTTCGGTGTAATACTTTGAAGATTTCGGTTTCTGATTTGCTTGGTAGGTTGAGGAATTATGGGTGGGATGTTCGGCAGCCGTTTGCTGAGTTTCCTGAGGTTATGATTGTTGATTCGAAGTTGGGGCCGGGCGAAATTGGGAATACGAGGGAACATCTTCTTGGTTATTATTATGTTCAGGAGATTTCGTCGATGTTGCCGATGATGGTTTTGAGGCCCGAGGCTGGGGATTTTGTTTTGGATTTGTGTGCGTCGCCTGGTTCTAAGACTACGCAGGCCGCGGCGATGATGGATAATTCTGGGACGATAATTGCGAATGAAGTTTCGATGGGGCGGGTTGCGATTTTGAATTCTAATTTGGAGAGGTGTGGGGTTATGAATGCGATTGTGACGCGGAAGGAAGGCGTTGCTTTATGTGAGCGGTTTTTGAAGAAGTCGAAGTTTAGGTTTGATAAGATTTTGGTTGATGCGCCTTGCTCAGGAGAAGGGACACTTAGAAAATCGCCGAAGACTTTTCAGATGTGGAATGTGAATATAATTAGGAAAATGGCTGGGGTTCAAAAGAAGTTGGCTGGGGCGGCTTTGAAATTGTTGAAGGTTGGCGGGACGATGATTTATTCGACTTGTACTTTGGCGCCGGAGGAGGATGAGGGGGTTGTGGATTATCTTGTGAAAAATTTTGATTGTGAGATTGAGAGCATTGAGTTGCCTTTGAAATTTAGAGAAGGGGTTTGTGAGTGGAATGGTGTAAAATTTGATAAAAGTGTTAAGAATTGTTTGCGACTTTATCCGCAGGATAATAATACTGATGGGTTTTTTGTTTGTAAGATTGTTAAGAAAAGTGAGGAAGGGTGTTTGGGATGAAGATTGGAACTAATTCTGGATTTTTAATGAAATGTGGGATGTCTTTTATCGATATGGTTAGATTTGTTAAGGAGTGTGGGGCTAATTCTTTTGAGTTGTCGTTTAGATATTCTGAAGAATTGTTGAACTTTGAATTAACCTATGAGATTGTTGAATTGCTTTCTTCTTTTAATTATTTGTCTATCCATGCGCCGTTTGATCCAGTTGAAAATCCGAGATACCGAAATGATGAATTTGGGCAAAAAATCGTTTTAAAACTTAAGGACTTGGTTGATAGACTGCCGATTGAAGGAATTGTTTTTCATCCGAATAATATTGATGATTTTGATTTTCTTGCTGGGATTGGATTGCCTATTTTAATTGAGAATATGGATATCCGTAAAAATGGATTTAAGAACTTGGATGATATTTCTAAGTTGAAAGATAAATATGATTTTGGATTTGTTTTGGACGTTGAGCATGCTTTTGAAAATGATCCTTCGATGGAGTTGACTCGAGATTTGATTGGGGTAATGGGTGATAGATTAGAAGAGGTTCATATAAGTGGGGCTAAATCTGATAAGCCAATGTCTGTTGGTAAGAATAATCATTGTCTTTTGAGTGAGTCGGAATATCGTGATAAATTGCTTGGGATATTGAGGGAAGTTGGAGATGTTTCAATTATTTTAGAAGGTATGGCTAAAGAAGATTCTAGGGAAGTGTTGAAAAGTGAATTAAATTACATTTCCGAGGCTTTAGAATGAAGATACAGATTTTGGATAAGACAGGGAAGCGGAAGTTTATTTCGGGGTTGGCGGAGTTTGGATTGGGAAAGATTCCGGGGTTGTTGGTTCGGACTGGGACGGAGAGGATTCGGGCATTTTCGGGGAGTTTGACGAGGGAGGAGATTATGGAAATTTGGCGGATGTTTCCGATTGAGGGTGTTGGGTTGTATGTGGGGAAAATAGTGAGTAGGAGGAAGGGGGTGGGTGGTAGGGAGGTTAGGTTGAGTGTCGATGGGATACAGATGCTTTCAGCATCCGGAGTTCGGGGTTCGGGGCTTGGGGTGTTGGGACGGATTATCATCTTAACTAAAGAACAGGAAGAAAGGTGGTTTCTTGGGGAAGATATTAATCTGAAGAATTGTAATGTTGATAGTGGGTTTGTTTTGGTGAAGTCGGCGGATGGGAAGGATTTTGTTGGGATGGGGAAAGTTGGAGGAGAGGGTAAAATTTTGTTTGGGTATTTGCCTAAAGAACGTAGGCGGAGAATTAGTGTTGTATAGTAAAGAATAAATATGGTGGATTTGTTTTTGTTTTATGGATAGTAATGAGATTGATGCGTATGTGAGGGCTGGAGAGATTGCTAAGGATGTTAAGGTTTTTGCGAGGGGATTGATTAAGCCTGGGATGAAGTTGATTGATGTTGCCGAAGCTGTTGATGCTAAGATTGTTGAGCTTGGGGGTGAAATTGCGTTTCCGGTTAATCTTTCTTTGAATGAAGTTGCGGCGCATTATACTCCGGCGCCTGGGGATGAGAAAGTTGCCGAGGGGATTTTGAAAGTTGATATTGGGGTTTGTGTTGATGGGTTTATTGCGGATACGGCCTTTAGTATTGACTTGACTTCTGACGGAAGATATAAAGATATGATGGATTTGAATGAGGAGATATTGAAGAATATTGCCGAGGTTATTAAGCCTGGTGTTTTGGTTAGGGATGTTGGGGATGTTGCGCAGAATACACTTGAGAAATGGAATTCTTCGAGTGGTTCTAAGTTTTCTATTATTAAGAGTTTGTCGGGGCATTTGTTGGGACAGAATGAGATTCATGCTGGGTTGACGATTTCGAATTATAGGAATGACAATAGGACTGAGTTGGACGATGTGGCTTTTGCGATTGAGCCATTTGTGACGACGGGGGTTGGAGATATTTATGAGGGGCCAACTGGGGGGATTTATGTTTTGCAAGAAGATAATCCTGTTAGGGATAGAGATGCTCGTGAGGTTTTGAGTTATATTAAAGATACTTTTGTTACTCGGCCGTTTTGTTTGAGATTTTTGGTTAAGGCGTTTGACAAATTTAGTTTTAATAGGCTGAAGTTTATTTTGGGTGGGATGGTGAAGTCTGGGATTTTGCATGAGTATCCAATGTTGATTGAGAAGTCTAGGGAGCCGGTTAGTCAGTTTGAAAATACGTTTTTGATTAGTGGTAGGAAGGTTGTTTGTACTAGTGGGTAGAATTAATTAATTATCCTGTGTAACTTTCGGAGCCGCTGGATAGGGCAGCTCTTGCGGATTTCAAGTATTTTGATTCGACTTGTTGGTAGCGTTGCTGGTCGTTTTTTGAGACGGATGGCAGGACTTTTTCTAGGGCTTTGTCGAAGTGTTTTTTTGTGACTTTTTTTGTGTCGATGTCTTCCCGGAGGGCGAGCATTGCGGCTTCTCTGACTAGGGATTCGATGTCGGCACCGGTGTATCCGTCTGTTTCGTCTGCTAGTTTTTCTATTTTTACTGATTTGTCGAGGGGCATATTCTTTGTGTGGATTTTTAGGATTTGGAGTCGGCCTGCTTTTTCTGGGACTGGGACGTAGACTATTCGGTCGAATCGGCCGGGTCGCATTAGGGCTGGGTCGAGGATGTCTGGTCGGTTTGTTGCTCCGATGACGATGACGTTTGTTAGGTCTTCGATCCCGTCCATTTCGGCTAGTAGTTGGTTGAGGACGTTTTCGGTGACTTTTGCTCCTCCTCCGTATGATGCCCCCCTTTTCCCGGCTAGGGAATCTATTTCGTCGAAGAAGATTACGCAGGGGGAGACTTGTCTTGCTCGTTCAAATATTTTTCTAACTCCTTCTTCGGATTTTCCGACCCACATACTTAGAAGACTTGGACCTTTTATTTGGATGAAGTTTGCTTCGGATTCGTTGGCGACTGCTTTTGCCAGAAGTGTTTTTCCGGTTCCAGGTGGGCCGTAGAGTAGAACTCCTTTTGGTGGTCTGATTCCCATTCGTGTGAATGAGTCTGGGAATTTTAGTGGCCATTCGACTGCTTCTTTTAGGTCTCGCTTTACTCCATCTATTCCTCCGATGTCGTTCCATTTTGTCGTCGGTGTTTCGACTAGGACTTCTCTCATTGCTGAAGGTCTTACTGTTTTTAGAGCTTCATCGAAATCTTTTTGGGATACTCTTAATTCGTTTAGGACTTCTTGTGGGATTTCTTTGTCTTCCTCGAGATTGAATTTGTGAATGTTTCTTCTTAGGACTGTCATTGCTGATTCTTTTGCTAAGGAGTTGATGTCGGCTCCGACGAAGCCGTGGGTTTTTCTTGCTAACTCTTCGAGATTTACGGATTTCGTTAGAGGCATTCCTCGTGTGTGGATTTTTAGAATTGATAGTCGGCCTTCTTTATCAGGGACGGAGATTTCAACTTCTCGGTCGAATCTTCCTGGTCGTCTTAGAGCTGGGTCGATTGAGTTTGGTCGGTTTGTTGCTCCGATGACTACGACTTTGCCTCGTGATTTTAGTCCGTCCATCATTGTTAGTAGTTGAGATACTACTCTTCGTTCTACTTCACCTCCGGTGTCTTCTCGTTTTGGAGCGAGTGAATCTATTTCGTCGATGAAGATAATTGCTGGTGCGTTTTTTTCTGCTTCGTCGAAGATTTCTCTGATTTTCTTTTCTGATTCGCCGTAAAATTTAGACATGATTTCTGGGCCGTTCAGTAGAATGAAATGGGCTTCGGATTCGTTGGCGACGGCTTTTGCTAGAAGTGTTTTACCGGTTCCGGGTGGACCGTAAAGCAGTACTCCCTTTGGTGGTTCGATTCCTAATCTCGAAAAAATTTCTGGTCGCTTTAGTGGAAGCTCGACCATTTCTCGGACTTTTTTAACTTCATTTGTTAATCCGCCGATGTCTTCGTATGTTATTTGCGGGATTGATTCTTCTGAGATGTCGACGGCTTTTGGGCTTAGTGTTATTTCTGTGTTCTCTGTGATTATGACTGGTTGGTTTGGTGATGTTGAGACGATTGCAAATCTGAGTTGGGTTAATCCGCCAGACATTCCGCCGAAGCCCA
>CAZLQO010000005.1:0-11050 GCA_964561955.1 Candidatus Woesearchaeota archaeon
TCTAAAAATGCCAATGGAATAGAAATAAAAGTAACAACTAAAGAGGGGATTAAAATTGTAAACCACGCTTTACCATAGTTTTGTGGCAAATCATATTTTTTTGTAAAATATCTTAGAACTAATGCTTGGATAGAAACTCTTATCAGAAAAGAAACAAGAATTCCGACTAAACTAACTACCGCAAAAATTTGCAAAAAGGAATTCATGTCTGCCATTTTAAATTTGAGATTTGTTCTCCATTTCGTATTGCTTTAGTGGTTTTCTTAAACTAACCAAATAAAAGATAAATGCGAATGGAATGAAAATTCCAACAAAGATAGTATTTATCAGAGATAATTTATCTTTTGAATGTAATTGAATGGCTAAGACTAATACAAAAATATAATAAATTAACCCAATAATTTGAATTGGAAGAAAACCTAATTGCGAAGTAATTGCGAAATTATTCATCGCCTCTTCGGGATTTTCAGCAAATGCAGATTTGTCCTCGAAAGATTTTTTAAACATATAATTTGTGAAAAAGAATGAGGCAATTATCAGAACAACAAAAAGAATTGTTACAATATCCATTGTTTTTCTGCTTATCATAATTTTTATATGATAAACTTATTTATAAAGTTTTGTTTTTGTTTTTTGAAAAGTTGAAATAAATTAGAAAAATTTGGGTGTAACGAAGTGAAACCTTTTATTGTTTGTTAGGCGAAATTTCCTCAAAATTTCGAGAGAGTTTTTTTGGTCCGATAAAAGAAGTTTTTTTATTTTTGTCGAAGACAAAAACTATTTGTGCGAAGCACTAGCGCGCTTCTTTGGGTGGGAAATATATATTGGAGATTTAAATTTTTAGCAGAAGAAAAAATTCGACTTAACAAGAGATTAAACGAAATAAAAGATTTTTATGTCGTCATTTGGTAGGTTAAACGAAGTTTTTTATATTGTTTTCCTATTTAATTTTATGAATGGGCTATTGACAAAGCTAGAACAAGAACTGGAAATTCGTAATTTTTCTCTTAAGACTATTAAAAGTTACATGTACCATGTTGGAAGTTTTTTGGAATATTCAAGTGACGGGGGCCTTTGCGAGAATACTGTTCGAGATTATATTCAAGACCAGCTTAAGAAGAATAACCCTTCTACTGTGTCTTTGAAACTTTCTACGATAAAATTCTTTTTTGAAAATGTTCTTAATCAGGATTTGAATTTGCCCAGCATTAAGAAAAATAAAACCTTGCCAGAGATATTAACAGTTGAGGAAATGAGAGCTTTGATTGGTTCTACTGGGAATACTAAACATAAGTTAATTATAAAATTGATTTATGGGTGCGGATTTCGTGTTGGAGAGTTGGTTAGTCTTAAGAAAAATGATCTAAACTTTGAAGAGGGGTTGATTCATGTCCGGCTGGCGAAAGGTAAAAAGGATCGGTTTGTAAAAATTCCTGAAAGCATGTTGACTGAGCTTGAAAACTTTACTCGGGAAAATGATTCGGAGATTCTCTTTGAATCTAATCGTGGAGGTAAGTTGACGACTAAAACAATTCAATTGATTTTGAAGAATGGGGCTAAAAAGATGGGAATTAAAAAACGGGTTTATCCTCATTTATTGAGACATTCTTTTGCTACGCATTTGCTTGAAGCTGGAACTGATTTAAGAATTATTCAGAAATTGCTTGGACATTCAGATATTAAGACTACTCAGATTTATTTACAGGTTTCGCAGGCTTCAATTAAAAATATAAAGTCTCCTTTGGATAATCTATGATGGATATTAATTTGTTTCGTGCAGAAGATTCAATTTATTTAAAGAAGATAAAGTCTAAGTCGGAGATTTCTAAGGATGATTCTTGTGATGGGTATTTGATTGAGGCGGACGAAAAGATGGCACGGCGGATTGTTGAGTCATTGAGGAAGTCGGGAAAGAAAATTGGGATTGTTTTCCCAAGGGATGGCTCTGGTGAGCCGGGTGGGAATGATGCGTTTAATCGAAGGGTTGTTGAGACTTTGAGGGTTGATTATTTGGTTTCGCCTGAACGAGGTGACAAGAAGGATAGTTTGAAGCAGAGGGATTCTGGGATTAATCATGTTGTGGCTAAGTTGGCGAAGGAGAAGGGTGTTTTGATTGTTGTTGATTTTAATTCGATTAGAAAATTGAAAGGGAAGGAGTTGGCTTTGAGGTTGGGAAGAGTTATTCAAAATGTTAAGATTTGTAGAAAGGCTTCTTGTGGTTTTAGGATTGGTTCTTTCGGTTCTTGTGGAAGTGAAGTTGTTGATGAGAAAGGTAGAAAGGTGTTTGGTTTGAGTTTGGGGATGAGTACGAAACAAAGTAGAGAATCTATTTTGTTTTAGACCGCTTCGCTACCAGAACGGAACGTTGTTCCTGCCAGACCGCCTTCGGCTTCCAGAACGCTTCGTTGCCAGAATGACTTGTTTTTGAGAACTTTTATAAAAGCTTGTTACCTTTATAATTGATGGAGTTGATAGGGACGTTTGTGCTTTTGGTTATTGGGTTTGTTGCGTTTTTTGCGACGGGGATTGATGATACGGTGGCTTATGCTGGGTTGTATTTGGATAATCCGAGAAAGGACCATAAGAAGTTGATTTCTTCTGGGATAATTATTGGGACCATTATCGCGTTGGCGATTTCGATTTTTGCTGGGTCGTTGATGATGAAGGTGCCTTCTCGGCATTTGATTGGTGGGGCTGTTTTGGTGACGTTGGGTTTGTTGTCGTTTACTCATGGAAAAGGGGTGAGGCATCAAAAGAAGAATCATTATAAGAAGATGAAAAAACATATTGCAAAGGAACCGAAGTCTTTGTTTGGTAATTTTAAGTTTGTTGGGATTGGAATGTTGCTTTTTTTCGGGACTGGGATTGATGATATCCTTGCTTATTCGAATTTGATTATGGCTAAGGGTGCGTGGTTGGCGATTTGTAGTGGGGTTATGATTGCGACGTTTGTTTCGTTGATGATTGCACATTCTCTTTCTGATAAGTTGAAGAAGTTTCCGCATCCGGAGAGGATTGGTGGGGTTGTGATAATTATTATTGGGATTCTTTTGGCGTTGAAGGTTTTGTGATTTGATTGGGGATTATATTATTCTTTGACTTGGGACAATTCCCATGTTCCGTTCATGTGTTTGCCGTGTCCTGGCATGCTGTATGTTCCTTTATAGGTTAAAGGGGAGCCTGTTAATCCTTGCCTTGTTCCTTCATAGTCGAATCTCCTAACTGCCTGATTCATTAATGTTCCTCCTTCGCTTATACGAAAACCATCTCTTGGATATCCTTTTGAGAAAACCATATCTTCATCATCTAATTTCCCATATATCCCTGACTGACCTGCTTCATCATATCCTTCTGTAATAAATAGTCCTGTTTCTGGATTATGATAAAAAAAATTTATTTTGAAGGGATAGGCAGCTTGATCTCCTTGTATCCTTTTTAGAACTTCTGGGTTATATGAAGCGGGGTCTGCTTCGTATTGTTTTAATTCTTTGGCAACTGCTTCTGGATTTCTTTGGAAATTTCCTTTGAAAGTTGTTGAGCATAAATGTAGCATGTTTGTATTTTGGGATTAGACTATTTAAGAATTATTGTGATAAAAGGGATTAGACTAAACCTTAAAAAAGGTTAATGTTATTGAGTTATATGGATGAGAAATTGATTGTTGAGAGTTTGTCGCCGATGGAGAGAGAGGTTTTGCCTTTGCTTGGTGGGAAGTTTTTGGATGTTGATGATGTTACTGGGAAGGTTGAGTTGGATAAGACTTCGGTTTTGAGGGCTGTTGGTTTTTTGAAGAATAAGGGTTTGGTTGAGGTTGAGGAGAGTTTGAAGAAGGTTGTGATTTTGGGGATACTTGGGATTAATTATTTGAAGAAGGAATTGCCTGAGAGGGTTTTGTTGGATAAGTTGACGGAGAAGGGGGTTGTGCTTATTGGTGAGATTAGGAATGTTTGTGGGTTGAATGAGAACGAGGCGAAGATTGCGCTTGGGACGTTGAGGAAGAAGGTTTTGATTGAGATTCGTGATGGGAAGTTGAGTTTGAATGCGAAGCCGGAGGAGGTGACGAATAAAATGATTGAGGAGGTTTTTATGTCGAAGTTGCCGATGGATTTGGATGAAGTTAAGGATTTGGATAAGTTGGCGTTTGTGAATTTGAAGGGTAGGAAAGATATTGTTGAGATTAAAGAGAGGAAGGATGTTAAGATTAAGCTGACTGATTTGGGGGAGAAGATTTCGGGGATGAATTTGGATTCTAATTTGATTGAGAGTTTGACGCCGAAGATTTTGAAGAGTTCTGGGTGGAAGGGAAAGAAGTTTCGTCGGTATGATTTGTCGTCGCCGGTGCCGAGGGTTTATGGTGGGAAGAGGCATTTTGTGAATCAGGCGATTGATTATGCGAAGTCGATTTGGTTGGAGATGGGGTTTAAGGAGATGTCGGGGAATTTGGTTGAGTCGGGGTTTTGGGTTTTTGATAGTTTGTTTACAGCACAGGATCATCCGGTTCGGGAGATGCAGGACACTTTTTACATCAAAGATGCGAAAAGTGTAGAGGACAGAGGACAGAGGACAGAGGACAGGAAGATTTTGGAAAATGTTAAGCGGGCGCATGAGGGTGGGATTGATGGGTCGAAGGGCTGGCAGTATAAATGGGATGAAGAGGAGGCGAAGAGGGTTTTATTGAGGACGCATACGACTTGTTTGTCGGCGAGGAAGTTGATGGAGATTGGGAAGAGTGGGGAGTTTCCGGCGAAGTATTTTGCGCTTGGGAAATGTTTTAGGAATGAGACTGTGGATTGGTCGCACGGGTTTGAGTTTAATCAGACTGAGGGGATTGTGGTTGATGAGAATGCGAATTTTCGGCAGTTGCTTGGGTATCTTGTTCAGTTTTATAAGAAGATGGGGTATGAGAAGATTCGGATTCGGCCTGCTTATTTTGCCTATACTGAGCCGTCGTTGGAGATTGATGTTTTTCATCCGGAG
This sequence comes from Candidatus Woesearchaeota archaeon, assembly GCA_964561955.1. GTDB lineage: Archaea > Nanobdellota > Nanobdellia > Pacearchaeales > GW2011-AR1 > JAGVXH01. Next base: position 4,978 of record CAZLQO010000005.1, read on the forward strand.
AGGAAGGAGTGGGTTGAGCTTGGTGGGGCTGGGATGTTTAGGCCTGAGGTTACGATTCCAATGTTTGGGCGACATATTCCGGTGTTAGCTTGGGGTCAGGGGTTCGATAGGATTATTACGGAGTTCTTTGGGATTAATGATTTGAGGGAAGTTTACAAGAATGATTTAAATAAATTAAGAGAGATGAAATTCTGGAGGAAGGATTGATGGAGTTTCAAGTAATTAAAGGAAATCAAATAGAAGAGCAAGGGAATGAAGAAACAAAATTTCAAGATTTGTTTAATTCGGATGACCTTGATATTAGTATTGCGAAGGTTATTAGAAATAGTCAGGATAGGACTAAAGGTTCCGATACGGCAAGTAATAATTTTTATTATGTCTTAGAGGGAGAGGGAACTTGCATTACTGAAGAAAAGGAAATAAAACTTGAGAAAGGAGATTTAATTGTGATTCCAAAAAATACAAAGTATAAAAATATTGGCAATCTTCGGCTTTTAGCTATCTCTATTCCTATGTTCAAAAAAGAAAATCAGTCTTACGAGGGAGATGCATAATGACAATATTAACGGTAGATAGAAAGGAGTTTGAGAAGAGGTTTTGGAGAAAGTGATTTTTGGGGAGGGAAATAATTGGTCACGGATTTGCACGGATGAACACGGATTTTTGATTATATTTGTTTTAGGTATTTTTCTAAATCTTTGTAATCTTTTTTTCTGTCTAATAGGCAAACAAGGATTATGCTTGGTTCGATGATTGTGTAGATTAGTCTTGTTTCTTTTTTGTCGAGGGAGAATCTTATTCTGAAAACTTTGGAGAATTTTTTTGAGTGAATTCTTTTGAAGCGGTAGGGGTTTTGTTTGATTAGTTGGATTTTGTCGTGGATTAGTTGTTTTGATTTTTTGTCGAGTTTTGAGATTTGTTCTGTGAAGATTTTTAGTGCTTTGATTTGGTGATTCATCCTAGGAGAATTTTGTTTAATTCTTCTTCGTTGATTAGGTCTTTGTTTTTTATTGAGGTTTCTAGAAGGGTGTCGATTAGGTTGATTTCGTTGTCTAGGAATGTTTCGTCGAATTGGTTGTTTGAGAATACTTTTTCTCTTATTGACGTCGCTGCTAGTTCTTGGAAGTTTCTGAATCCGAAGTTTCTTGCATAACTTTCTGCGGCTTGGACTAAGTTTGGGGAAAGTTTTAGGTTTATTTGTTTTAGTTCTTGGGTATCCATAGGTATCTGTGGATATTTTGGTATTTAAGGTTTTTGGTTTATGGGGATTAAAAATAGCAGGATTAATAGGATTTTGAGGAAGGATTAAATAGTTTGTTTTATTTTTATTTTTATGACTAAGAGAAAAAAGAAGACGCAGGGTTTTTGGTGGTATGTTTGGGTTGTTGTGGTTTTCGTTGTGAAGTTGCCATATTATTTTGTTAGGTGGGTTTGGTGGATTGGGAAGAAGGTTGAGAAGAGTAGTGAGGATGCGAAGGTTTATAGGAAGAGGCGTGATATGGGGGCAAAGTTTGAGGATTTTGAGGTGTTGAAAGTTGTTAGTGGTAATTATAATAGTTGGATGTTGCAGGTTTCTAGGTCGGATTCGCAGATTGGGATTATTCTTGGGGCGAGGGGTTCGGGGAAGACGGCGTTTGGGATTAAGTTTCTTGAGAATTTTTATGCGAAGTATAAGAAGAAGTGTTTTGCGATTGGGTTTAAGGAAAGTGAGTTGCCGTCGTGGATTGATGTTATTTCTGATGTTGGGGGAATAGAGAATGGTTCTCTTGTGTTAATTGATGAGGGTGGGGTTTTGTTTAGTTCTCGGAGTTCAATGTCGAATGCGAATAAGATGTTGAGTGAGTTGATTATGATTGCACGGCATAAGAATATTAGTATCTTGTTTATTTCGCAGAATTCGTCGAATTTGGAAGTTAATGTTTTGAGGCAGGCGGATTTTTTGGTTTTGAAGCCTTCGAGTTTGTTGCAGAAGGATTTTGAGAGGAAAACTATTCAGAAAATTTATGGGGATTTGGAGGATGGTTTTAAGAAGTTTGCCGACGAGAAGGGGATTGGATATATTTATTCTGGGAAGTTTCGGGGGTTTGTTGTGAATCCGTTGCCGTCGTTTTGGAAAGAGGGGATTTCTAAGGGGTTTGCTAAATCTTAAAAAGTCTTGTTGGCTGGTTGGATTATGGCGATAATAGAAATTTTGGCTACGGTTTTGGGAGTGATTACTGGATTGGCAAATGTTCCTCAGATTGTTAAAATTTTGAAGAGCAAGAGTGCGAAGGATATTTCGATTATGACTAATTTGATTTTTGTTTTGAGTTCGGTTGTTTGGTTGATTTATGGTTTTCAGTTGGATAACTATCCTCTTATTGTAGCTAATATAATTTATGTAATTACTTATGGATTGATTATTATTGGATGGGTAGCCTATGGGAGGAATTTAAAATGACAATACTAACTATTAATAGGAAGGAATTTGAGAAGAAGGTTGGGAAGTTGACGAAGGAGTTGGAGAATAGGATTTCTATGTTTGGGACGCCGGTTGAGGAGGTGAGTGATTCTGAGTTGAGTGTTGAGGTTTTTCCTAATAGGCCGGATTTGTTGTCGGCTGAGAATTTTGCGAGGGCGATTGGGCAGTTTGTTGGGAAGAGAAAGGTTGGTGGGTTTAAGGTGAATAAGCCGGAGAAGGATTATTTTATGATGGTTGATAAGATTGTTAAGGGTGTGCGACCGTTTACTGCATGTGCTGTTGTTAAGGGGTTGAAGTTTGATGATGCGAAGATTAAAAGAGTGATTGATATGCAGGAGAAGTTGCATGGGAGTTATGGACGGAATAGAAAGAAGCTTGCGCTTGGGATTTATCCGTTGGAAGAAATAACTTTTCCTCTGAAGTATACTGCGAGGAAGCCTGATGAGATTAAATTTTTGGCACTTGAGGCTAAGAGTGAGATGACTGGACGTCAAATATTAAGTCGGCATCCGACGGGGCGTGAATATGGTCATTTACTTAAGGGGTGTGAATTATTTCCGATTTATCAAGATAGTGCGGGAGAAATCTTGTCAATGCCTCCGATTATAAATTCTCATAAAACGGGGAAGATAACCGAGAAGACAAAAGAAATTTTTATTGAATGTTCTGGTTTTAATAAAGAATATTTGAGAAAAACGATTAATATTGTTGTCTCTTCTTTTGCGGAAATGGGCGGGAAGGTTTATGCTATGGATGTTAAGGATTCTAAGGATGGGAATTTTGTTTCACCTGATATGTCGCCGGAGGAGATGAGTTTTAAGATTGAGGATATCGAGAAGACGCTTGGGATTAAGTTGAGCGAGAAAGATGTTCGGAATTATTTGGCGAGGATGGGAATCGCGACGCGAGAATCGCGTCGAGGTGGCAGGAGAAAGGTGGCAGGAGAAAGGTGGATGATAGCTTTGGTGCCGGCTTATCGGGCTGATATTTTGCATTGGGTTGATTTGGCGGAGGAGGTTGCGATTGCTTATGGGTATGATAAGTTTGAGCCGGAGATTCCTGCGATTTCGACGATTGCCGAGGAGAATCCTGTTGATAAGATGAAGAGGGTTGTTGATAATGTTTTGGCTGGGCTTGGATTTTTGGAGTGCTCGAGTTTTCATTTGACCACGAAAAAGGATGTGAAGAAGATGCATTATAATTTTAATGATTTTGTTGAGGTTGAAAATTCGAAGACGGGGCGGGATGTTTTGAGGATTGATTTATTGACGGGATTGTTGCAGATTGTTTCGGAGAATTCTGATGCTAGTTATCCGCAACGGACTTTCGAAATGGGGAGAGTATTTCGAAAGTCTTCTGAGATGACAGATGACAGGAAACAGATAACAGAAACTGGGGTTGTTGAGGAGGAGAGGTTGGCTGTTGCTTTGGCTGATGAGAGTGTGAGTTTTACTGATATGAAACAGGTTTTGGATTATTTTTTTAAGATGTTGGGGGTTGAATATTCGATTGAGGCGGTTGATGATTCTAATTATATTATTGGGCGGTGTGGACGGATTATTGTTAATAGAAAGGATATTGGTAGGATTGGGGAGATTGCACCTCGGGTTTTGAAGAATTGGAAGATTAAGATGCCGGTTGTGGCTTGTGAGATTGGTATTGAGTTTTTGGGTTAGAGGGTTGTGTGTTATTTTGTATGTAAAAATTTAAATACTTTGTATCTTTGAGATAAATATGGATATTTTAGTAGGGATGGCAAGAGCGGGGACTAATCTAGCAAAAGGTTCTTCATTGATGGATAATTGTTGGGCAAGTGTTGTAGATGGAGAGTATTCAGAGGTTACAAATGCTCTTAGGAGTTCAGATTTATCTAAAGACCTTGAGAATTTAGAGAGAATATATTTGGAGCAAAAAAAGAAATCATAAGATTAAGATGTCCATTGTTGGTATGTGGGGTGGGGTTTTGGGGGATGGGGAATAGGGGAGGGGGCAGTAACACGGATTTTGGGTAGGATTAAACGGATTAACACGGATCTTTGATTTAGAATGAGTTTTTAATAGGCTCTGTGACGGCAGTGAGTGTTTCGTTGGGCTAATGCTCTTTCTTGTCTTATCCTCTCCGCTGGGTAAAGTGAGTGGATGGCTGTTTGTACTAAGTGACTTTTTGGGTCATAATTTCCTCTCATTGCTTGTTCGTGTATTTTTTTTATTTGTTCTGGTGTCAAGTAATTTTTTGGCATTATCCGAAATAACTCCGTTTTTTTGAGTTGTCGTCGGTTTCTATGCTTGATTCAAAGTTTTCTATGAGCTTATAGATTTTTGGTTTAAGATTTTGCCATGTGTTGAAAATTTCGTTTATGAATTTTGTTTCGTTTGTTTCGTTGTAGATTGTGTCGAGTTTCATTATTTCGATTTGGGTTTTTGAGAGGGTTTTGTATATCTCTTTGATTGTGTCTTTGTCTTGGGTTGAAATGTTTCGGAGGATTGAGAAAATGAACATTGGTGGGGTGTTCGGGTTGATTAGGGTTTCAAATAGTTGGATGTATGCTGTGATTTTTTCGTTGATTGCTCTTCGGATTTCTCTGAGTAAGAATAATGTTTCTTTGTCTTGGATTTTTTCGATGTCGAAATCTTCGATTAGTTTTGTGAATTCTGGGATATTGTGTTTTTGTTTGAGTTCGTCGTATGCTTTTTCTAGGTCGAAGTCTTTGTCTTCCATAAATTATTTGTGATAGGTGGGTTTATAAGATTTTGGGGAAGCCACAGTCGGGGGTTGAACCCGAGACCTCTACATTACCAATGTAACGCTCTACCAACTGAGCTACTGCGGCTGTTAGTTTATAGAGATGTCTTATTTAAGTTTATCTTTGCTGGTTGATGTTTTTTGTATTGTTAAATTTTATTGCGTTGCCGACGAGGTGGGTTGTGTCGACTCCGATGTTCCATAGATTTGATACTGTTTTCCCTATCCAGCCGAAGTATAAGTATGTTGCTTGGGTTATGCCTCGTGGTGATGTCACGTCGATTTGTTCTGATTTGAAGATTCCGATTATTGAGAGATATAGCATTAGTCCTATTATGACTAGTAAGATTAATTTTATTTTTCGTGTGTGGTGGTCGATTTTTAGGAAGTACAGTCCTATTAAAATTAGCACGCCTATGGCGACCCAGTGGATTATCATATGTTTGTAAGGTTTTTGTATTATAAAAATGTTTTTATATGGTGTTGCGTTGTGTTATTTATGAAGAGGTTTAAGATTTTTTTGTTTCGGCATGGGCGAGAAGCTGTGCTTCTCGAGGTCTCAGATGTCGGGTGTCAGAATTTAGGAGGGTTTGGGAAATGAGGAAGAAGTATAAGATATTTTTATTCAGGCATGGGATTACGACGTTTAATCGGGATGGGCGATTTACTGGTCAGTCTGAGGTTAGGTTGACGGCGGAGGGGCGGAAGCATGCGGAGACTATTGCGAGGAAGTTGAAGGGGAAGAAGTTTGGGGTTGCGATTCATACTCATTTGTCGAGGTCGAAGGATACGTTGAAGCCGGTTTTGAAGTTTCATCCGGAGTGTAAGATTATTCTTGAGGACGATAGGATGATTGAGCGGAGTTATGG
>CAZLQO010000005.1:11150-15487 GCA_964561955.1 Candidatus Woesearchaeota archaeon
TATGAGGAAGAATAAGGTTAATGTTGCGATTTCGGCTCATGGGAATTCGATTCGGCTGTTTAGGAAGATTATGGAGAGAGCGTCAAAGAAGGAAGTTGTGTCTTGGTTTATTCCTTATGATAAGGTTTATGAGTATAGTGTTTAACGATAAAGCTAAATAGTTTGGCTTTTTGTTTGTGATATGAAAATTAATTGGAAGAAATTGTTTGTGATATTGGTTTTATTGTTGTTTGCTGGAACTATTATTGCGGTTGCTTTAGTTAGTATTGATAAAATTTTGATTTTGAATAAGGGTTGAGAATTATTCTTCTTTTTCGCTTGCTAGAAATGACCACCATGGTCTTTTTGTTTGAATTTCTTCGCCTGTTTCGGCGTCGATTTGTGTTAGGATTTCTTTATTTCTTTTAATGAAGCCGAAGAGTCTAAATTGTTTTTTGACTTTTGCTTCGTAGGCAAGGCGAGTTTGGTTTCCTTGTCCGACTTCTTTGAGTTCGATTGTGCAGTTATTTTCTTCGTTGCAGTTTTTTAGTCTTAGTCTTTCGATGGCTCTTGTCGACGCTGTTTCGGGCATTATTTTGATTTCGGCGTTTCTGCCGTTGGATAGTCTTGCTCTGAGTTGGCTTGCGTTACCTTCGCTGGTTAGGTTTAATCTTGTTCTAATTATGTTTCCTTTTTCTTTCATTTCCATGATTTTGTTGTCGATTCGTTTTAGGGTGATGTTCTTTTTTTCGAGCATTACTTCTTCTCGTTCTTGGATTCTTTCCCGGAGGTTTTCGATTTTTTCTTCGTTTAGTTTTCGCATTTCTTGAATTCTTTCTTGGGCATTTGATGTGATTTGGTTTTGGAGTTGAGATTGTTGTGATGTTGTTGCTGTGTTGGCTGCGCAGACTATACTTAGGAATAGTATTGTTGTTAGGAAAAATATTGTCCCTCTTTTCATTTTGTTATTAGGGGGGCTTGGTTTAAAAGAGTTTTGGGAGGAAAGAATAAATAGTGTTTTTGTGTTGGTGATTGATGAATTGGAAAATTGTTGGTGGTGTTTTGACTTTGTTGATTGTGTTGTTTTCTGTTGGGATTGTTTACCAAAGTGTTTCGAAGGTTCCGATTAAAATGGAGACTGGTGCGATTAGCGATAAACCGATTTCTGTAATTGATTATGAGGGGGTGCCTGTTTTTTTGGAGAACTTGAGATTTAATCATAATAATATTTCTTATTTTATTAATGATTCTTGTTCTGGTGTTTTTAGAGTGGAGATGGTTGAGGCGTTTGATTTGTTTGAATGGATGACTAAGTATATTAGTTTTTATGAGGTTGATGGCGACGCTGATATTGATGTTGGGTGTTCGGATGAGTTTATTGTAATTGGGGAAGGTTTGTTTGCTGCTGGAGAAGGAGGGCCGTCGAGGATTATTAACACGAGTCGCTTTAGGATTATTGAGAAGGGGAACATTTGGCTTTATGATAATTTAAGGTGTGATTATCCGATTGTTGAGTTGCATGAGCTTGGGCATGTTTTTGGGTTTGAACATTCTGATGACCCGAGTAATATAATGTATAGTATTTCGGATTGTGGGCAAAGGGTGACGGCCGATATGATTGAGTTGATTGATGTGTTGTATTCGATTGAGCCTTTGGCTGATGTTTGGATAAGTAGTTTGAGTTCGATTAAGAGGGGGAGGTATTTGGATTTTAATATGACGGTTTTGAATGAGGGATTGGTTGACGCGAGTGATGTTGATTTGGGTATTGTTGTTGATGAGAAGGTGGTTAAGGTTTTGAATCTTGGTGAGATTAAAGTTGGTTTTGGCCGGACGCTTTTCGTTGAGAACCTTAAGTTACCATCGAGTGATTTTGGTGTTGTTGATTTTTATGTTGATATAAAAAATAAAATAAGGGAAATAGATGAGGGGAATAATTTTGCGAGGATTTCTGAGGTAAAAATTTAAAAGGGTGAAGTTGATCTTTTTTTATGGAAGGTTCTTTGGATTATGTTTGGATATTGAAAGCTTTGGCTGAGTTGCCGTTTGCTGTCGGGAAAAATTTGTTGGTTGATGTTTTGAATGGGAATTTGAAGAATAAGTCTGTGATTAAGAATCGGTTGGATGAGTTGGAGAGTTTTGGGGAATTGGACTGGGCTAAGAATAGGATTTTTCGTGAGGTTGATAGATTAACTTTGAATGGGATGGTTGAGTTTGTGGCGAGTGATTATAATAAGTTTGTTAAGGTTTTGTCGTTGACCGCGAAGGGGCGTTCTGAGATTTTTAATCCTGGGTTGAACGATAAGAAGGTTGGTAAGAAATTTGATTTTGGGAAAACTAATATTACCGAGGCTGATAGAATTGTGTTTAAGGAATTGGATAGTTTTCTTGGGGTGTTTAATGACGAGCAGAAGAAGGCTATAATTTCTGGGGGAGCGAATGTTCTTTGTGTTGCTGGGGCTGGTTCTGGAAAGACGACTGTTTTGACAAAGAGAATTGAGTTTTTGGTTAAATATCGTGGGGTTGCTCCGAAAGATATTTTGGCGATTACTTTTACAAGGAAGGCTAGGCAGGAGATGGAGAGGCGACTTAATTGGCTTGGGGTTGTTGGCGTCGCTGTTCATACGTTTAATTCTTTTTGCGAGAGGGTTTTGAAAAAACATGAGGCGAGAATTTATGGGCGAGCGGTTCGGATGCAAAACTATGGCGATAAGATTCTTGCGATGAATATGGCTTTGGCGTCGATGGGATTGAGTATGGATGATGTTTTGGATGGGTATTTTAATTCTGGGCAGAAAAAGTTTATGACTGGGCGTCAGATGGCGAATAGTTTTATGAATGATTGTTTTTCTGTGATGGATTACTTTAAGGTGACTGGGAATGAGGAATATGATTTTAGTGAGGGGGTTGATGTTAAGCATAAAAAGAGTGCGGAGAGGATTGGGAATATTACTAAGTATTTGGGTGAGTATATGAAGATGCAAGGATTGAGAGATTATAGTGACCAGATGATTGACGCTGTGAAATTTTTGGGAGAGAATCATGGGGATGTTCCGAGGTTTAAACATGTTTTGGTTGATGAGTATCAGGATGTGAATGCGATGCAGATTAGGTTGCTTGATTTGTTGGCTCCCAATAATTTGTTTGTTGTTGGGGACCCGAGGCAGTCGATTTTTGGGTGGAGGGGCAGCGACGTTTCTTATATCTTGAATTTTGGGAAGCGTCACAGTGCGGGAGATGGGAGAGTGGAGGTGGTGGGTAGGTTGGATGGGGAGGTTGAGGTTATTCATCTTACTAAGAATTATCGGAGCTCGCGGGAGATTGTTGAGTTTATGAATAGTTCTATTTCGGAGATGGGGCTTCCTGATTTGCTTGCGGCAAATCAAGAGTTCAGAGCTCAGAGATCAGAGCTCAGGAGTGGGATTAGGATTTTGGATTTTGAGAATGAGGCGGCAGAGTGGGCGTTTGTTTTGAGTGAGATTGTTGATGGAGATGTGCCTATTGATGAGATTTTTGTTTTGGCTCGGACGAATCGTCAGTTGATGGAGTTGTCTCGACTTATGAAAAGGCAGGGGGTTCTTCATACCGTCAGAAGTGATGATGTGGCTGATGGGCAACGGGTGACGGGTGACAGCGAGGAGGGCAAGGTGACCTTGGCGACGGTGCATGCGATTAAGGGGCTTGAGGCGAGGAAAGTTTTTGTGATTGGTGTTAATGAGTCGAATTTTCCATGTAAGGCTTCGGACCATCCGGCGGTTGAGATGTTGAAGAGAGATGAGTATGATAAAGAGGAAGAAGAGCGGAGGTTGTTTTATGTTGCGATTTCTCGGGCGAAGGAAATTTTGTATGTGACTTATTCTGGGAAGAAGGCGAGTTATTTTATTTCGCCAGATATGCTGGGGATGGTTGACAAGAAGACAGATGACAGAGAACAGATGATAGGGGATGTCGATAATGGTGTTGCTGAGGAGTTGAAAAGCTGGCGGAGGATTTTGAGTGAGGAGATGGGAGTTCCGGCTTATGTTATTTTGAGTAATGCTGTAATTGATGAGATTGCTCGGGTTTTGCCGAAGGATGCTGATGAGTTGGCTAATGTTAAGGGGATTGGGCCGGCGAAGTTGGTTGAGTATGGGGCTAGGATTCTGGAGATTGTTGGGGATACGGAGAGGGAATAGACTTTGGGATGCTCCCGCTGAGGGTCGAAAATAGCCCTTTTTTCAACGATGCCCCAAGCGGGGCATTGGGGTTTTTATATGTAGATGCTCCCGCCGAAACCTAGACCCTTTTGGCTAATCTTTGGGACTGTTTTTTATTTATTTGTAATAGGTTATACTTATGAGCATACGATTTTACTAAGG
>CAZLQO010000006.1:0-13994 GCA_964561955.1 Candidatus Woesearchaeota archaeon
TGTTTTTATTGACATAGGGTGTTAACGGAAATATGGTTTTTAAGAGTTGGTATAGTTAGGTTTATATAGGTTAATTTCTGCTTGTTTTTAGGTTCCATCCAAAACTTGACTGTTTGGATGATGAGAATTTTGTGATTGGTTGGTCACGATAAGCGCTTGAATGCTATCAGGCTATTATCAGATAGTTGAGCTATCAGGATTAGATAAGATGACGGACAATAATGGGATACGAAGTGGAAGCTTGCAATTTTACCCTAGGGTGCGAGCGAAAAAAGTTTTACCTAATGTTAATTGGGCTCCTGTAAATAGGGATGGGGTTGGACTTATGGGATTTGTTGGATATAAGGTTGGGATGGTTTCTGTTTTGGTGAAAGATGATACTGAGAATTCTTTGACAAAGGGGAAGAGGGTCTCTGTTCCTGCGACGGTTGTCGAATGCCCGGCGATGAGAATTTATTCTGTTCGATTTTATAAGGATGGTAAGGTTGTGAAAGATATTGTTGTTGCGAATGGGAAAGATTTGAAGAGGAAGGTTAAGATTGCTAAGAAGTTGTCTGAGTTTAAGGAGATTGAAGATTTTGATGATATAAGGGTGGTTTTGAGTTCGGGTGTTGGGAAGACTGGGATTGGAAAGAAGAAAGTTGATATGATTGAGGTTGGGATTTCTGGGAGTAAGGAAGAAAAGTTGGGGCTTGTTAAAGAGAGGGTTGGTAAAGATATTTTAATTGGGGATGTTTTTTCTGGGGGGTTGGTTGATGTGAGGGGTGTCACAAAAGGATTTGGAACTGGTGGGCCGATGAAGAGATTTGGGATTGCATTAAAAGCGAGTAAGTCTGAAAAGGGGCGGAGGCGGCCGGGTTCTTTGGCGCCGTGGCATCCGGCGAGAACTACATTTAGAGCACCTCAGGCTGGACAAACTGGTTATCATAACAGGGTTAGTTATAATAGTTTGATTTTGAGTGTGGGGAATAAAGATGGGGATGTTAATCCGAAGGGCGCGGCTAACGCCGAGGTGACAGATGACAGGTTACAGGTTATAGGGGGAGATATTAACCCTAAAGGGGGGTTCCCTCATTATGGGGTTGTTAAGAATGATTATTTGATTTTGAAGGGGTCTGTTCCGGGGCCTCAGAAAAGGGGGATTGTTATTAGTGCTCCCATTAGGCCTGCTAAATTTATGGCTAAGAAAAAGTTGGAGGAGGTGGAGGTTCGATGAAATTAAAAGAAAAACGTGAAAAAATTGTATCTAGGTTGAAAGATATAACTGGAAAATTTACTGAAATTGAAGGTTTATTATCCACTTGGCAAAAAAGGAATGGGGTTAGGGGATTGGGAAAGAATGCTGATTTGAAATATATTCTAATAAAAGGATTCGAACAAATTTCGGCAACTTATACTGATGAAGAAGGAAATACTTATGAGATAAGAATAAATTACAAAAACAAAAAAACATGAAAGCTAAGTTGTTTGATAAGAGTGGGAAGGCGAAGGGGGATGTTGATTTGCCGAAGTGTTTTTCTGGGAAGGTTCGGGCAGATATTTTACTGAAGGTGTTTGAGGCGCAGAAGGGAATTTATGCTCAGGCTTATGGTTCGATGGAGGGGGCAGGGGCTCAATATTCGGCGTCGGGGATTTCGAAGAAGAAGCGGCATGACTGGAAGGGGACATATGGAAAGGGAATTTCGAGGGTTCCGAGGAAGGTTATGTCTAGGCATGGGGCTTCGTTTAATTGGATTGGGGCGACTGTTTCTTCGACTAGGGGAGGACGTAGACCGCACGCTCCGAGAAGTACGAAGAATCCGTTTTTGAAAATTAATAAGAAGGAATTACAAATTGCTTTTTGTTCTGCCTTTGCTGGTAATGGTAAAGATGTGATTGTTTTTGATAAGGTAGTTTTGGACTTGAAGACTAAAGATTTTATTTTGGTTTTGGAAAAGGTTTTTGGAGATAGATTTGGTAAGATTTTGAAGACGAAGAAAATTCGGGCTGGGATTGGGAAGATGCGTGGGCGGAAGTATAAATCTAATGCGGGACTTTTGTTTGTTATTGGTAGCGAGGAGAAAATGGCTAGAAAGGGGATTGAGGTTGTGTTGGTTAGTGATTTGACTATTAAGGATTTGACTTTGAATGGTGAAGTTGGGCGGGTAGTTTGTTATTCGGAGAATGCTGTTAAAGAAATTGGGGAGAGGTTTAAATGAAAACTATAATTTTAGAGAAGGTTAAGTCGACGGAGAAAATTGTGCGACAGATTGAGGCGGAGAATGTTTTGGTTTTTGTTGTTGATAGGGCTGTGAGTAAGGCGGAGATTAAGGCCGAGGTTGAGAGTTTGTTTGGGGTTAAGGTGGTTAAGGTGCGGACGCATACTTTGAAGAATAAGAAGATTGCTTATGTTAAATTAAAATTGGAGTACCCGGCGGTTGATGTTGCGACTAAGTTGGGGATGATGTGATGAAATATTCTATTTCATCAGTTCGCTTCGCTTCCAGTGGTAAGTTCGCTTCGCTGTCAGTTCGCAAATCTGAAGATTTGCTGTCAGTAGGGCTTCGCCCGGGTTGGCTATTTGTTGGAGGGTTTATATAAGATGGGAGCAAGCGGTTTAATTCTTGATGTGAATGATGATGTATATTGGGAATCATCTAAAACTGTTTTTGCTAGAGTTAAGGATTATTTTGGATGGGAGCGAAAAGGGAATGATATTTTAGTTTATGATGACGTAGGAGATGGGAGATTTAGAGTTTCTCGAGTAAGAGATGGTGAAGGGTTGATTTCTTGTTTTGTGTCGTTTTTTCGAAATAAACCTAGTGATTCTAAAAGGGCTGTTGATGAAATTAATTCAGATATTGGAGGATGGTTGAGATAATGGGAAAGAGAATTATTCAGCAGCGTCGGGGGAAGGGTGGACATGTTTACAAGACTCGGGAGAAGGCTGGGAAATTTAGGCCAGGATATTTGGTGAATATGAGTGGGGAGTTTGAATGTGTGAAGTTGACGGCGTCGGTTGGGCATTCGGTTCCGATTGCGAAGTTTGTTAATAAGACTGGGAAAATGTTTGAGAATTTTGCTGTGAATTTGTTGTATGTTGGGCAGAAGATTGTTGTTGATGGTAAGAAGGATGGGGATATTGCGCGGCTTGGAGATTTGAAGAATGGGACTATGGTTTTTAATATTGAGCACAACCCGAAGGATGGTGGGAAATTTGTTCGGACTGGTGGGAATTTTGGGACAGTGATGGCGAAGGAGGGGGATGTTGTTAAGGTTATGATGCCGTCTAAGAGGACGAAGAAGTTTGGTGTGAATTGTAGGGTGACGATTGGTAGGACTGCTGGCGGTGGGCGGATGGATAAACCGATTTTGAAGGCAGGTAAGAAGTTTTATATAATGAAAGCGAAATCTAAGTTGTGGCCTCGGACTTCTCCTGTTAAGATGAATGCGATTGACCATCCGTTTGGGTCGGGGCGAGGAAAGAGAATTAAGAGTAAGATTGCTAAGCGGAATGCGTCGCCTGGTAAGAAGGTTGGATTGATTAGGCCGAGGCGGACTGGGAGGAAGAAGAGATGAAGACAGAAGAGATATTGAAAAGAAGTAAGGATAAGTTTTATCGAGGGGAGAATGTTGTTGGGCTGAAAGATGTTGATACTCGGGAATTTGCTAAGTTGGTTAAGGCGAAGGCGAGAAGGACTTTGTTGAGGAATTATGATGTTGTTGAAATGTTTTTGAAGAAATGTGAAAGGTGTAATGCAAGGAAGAAATTAATTAAGGCGCATAACCGGTCGATTGTGATTGTGCCAAAAATGATTGGTTGGACGATTGGGGTTTACAATGGGAAAGAATTTATTAAGGTTATGATAACTAATGAAATGTTGGGGCATCGACTTGGAGAGTTTGCTTTGACGAGGAAGATTGCTAAACATACTAGTGTTGGGGCTAAAAAGGTGCCTAAGAAAAATGACTGAAGAGAAAAAGAATAGCGTTGAAAAAGAAGATGCTTCCAAGAAAGTTTTAGACAAGAAGGAAGATAAGAAGATTGAGAGAAAGGTTGTGAAAAAAGATTTTGCTATTGCGAGGGGACTTGGATTGAGTATTTCGCCGAAACAATGTGTTTATGTTTGTAGGTTTATTAGTGGGAAAAGTCCTGATGTGGCTGTTTCGAGATTGGCTGATGTTATCAATGGGAAGAGGGCTGTTCCTATGGCTGGGTTAGAAGTTGGGCATAAGAAAGGGAAGGGTTTGGCTGGTGGGAAGTTCCCGAAGAAGGCATGTGAAGGAGTGATGAATATAGTGAAGCAGGCGTCGGCAAATGCTGTTGTTTCTGGGATTGAGAATCCTGTTATCTTTATTGCTAAATCTGATAGAGCTAGTGCTCCGCTTAGAAAGGGCGGGAGAAAGGCAAAAAGGTGTAATATTTACATAGAGGTTCGCTCAAAGTCTGGGGAGGGAAATAAATAATGGAGAAAAAGGAATTTGTTGCGGTGAGAAAGGATGAGTATAATATTCGGGAATTTGTTAAGAGGATGTTTGGTAAAGGAAAGGTTTCGAGGGTGAAAATTGAATATACGCCTGTTGGAGAAAGGGTTGTTGTGTCTACTCATAGGCCTGGATGGATTATTGGGAGAAAGGGTGAGAAGATTAATAATTTGACTGAGGTTTTGAAGAGGCGGTTTAAGATGGAGAATCCGCATGTTGATATTGAAGAGATTATGCATCCTGAATTTGATGCTCAGTTGGTTGCTGATGATATTGCTTTGACGCTTGAGAGATTTGGGGCACAGAAGTATAAGGCTTCGAGTTATCGGGCATTGGACAGGATTAAGAAAGCTGGAGCTTTGGGTGCTGAGTTGAGATTGTCTGGGAAGTTGCCGAGTGATAGGGCGAGGAGTTGGCGGTTTGCGTTTGGTTATTTGAAGAAGACTGGCGACGCTGCGAGTGTTGTTGATAGGGCTGAGTCTGTTGCGAATACTAAGCAGGGTATTGTTGGGATTAAGGTTGCGATTCTGGCGCCTGGTGTTAAGATTCATGACCAGGTTAAGATTGATGATGATTTTATGAATGAGATTAGGAAGAATGCGGCGTTTGAGGAAGTTGAAGAGACTGTTGCTAAGGTTAAGAAGAAGCGGGCCGTTAAGAAGAAGACTGTTGGAGGTAAGAAGTGATGGCGGGTAAAAAAACTTTGACAGCGAAGGAGATAGAAAGAAAAATTATAGATTTGAAGATTGAGTTGTTGCGGAGTCCGACTAAAAAGGGAAAGATTAAAAGGGAAATTGCGCGGCTTCTTACTATGGCGAGCCGAGAGAATAGGGAAACAAATAAGACTTTAACTAAATTGGAGGATGCGAAAAAGTAATGGATATTTGTCCGAAGTGTGGATTGCCTTTGGCGGCGTGTGTTTGTGGCGAGATTGCCAAGACACAGCAGCAAATTGCTGTGACGACCGAGAAAAGGCGTTTCGGAAAAGTTAATACGATGGTAAGTGGATTTGATGATGGTGTTGATATTAAGGATATCGCGAAGCGGCTTAAGGTTAAGCGAGCTTGTGGCGGTACTGTAAAAAATAAAATCATTGAATTACAAGGAAATCACAAAGGTAACATTAAACCGATTTTGGTTGGAATGGGATTTAGTGAAGAACATATTGACGATTAGCGCACTATAGAGGTGATAGAGAATAGAATGGTAGAAAAGAAAGAAATAGCGAAGAAAGGTAAGGTTGTAGTTAGTTGTGCTGATAGATTGTGTCCTGTTCATGGGGATAAGAAGTTGAAGATGAGGGGGCGAACTTTTGAGGGGAAGATTGTGAAGAAGTTGAATGGGCGGGTTGTGATTGAATTTGAGCGGATGTTGAAGTTGCCGAAGTATGAGAGGCATGAGAAGAGGCGGACGAAGATTCACGCGAGGTTGCCAGATTGCATGAAGGATGAAGTTGAGGTTGGGGATTTGATTCAGATTGCGGAGACGCGTCCGATTAGTAAGATGATTCATTGTGTTGTTTCACGGAAAGCGAAGCTTTCCGAGGTTACAGGTGACAGGTTACAGGTGACAGGGAAGGCAGTGGGGGCGAAGAGATGAGGGCTATAAGTGGTAGGGCGACGCGGGGGTTGAATGTTGGGAGTTTGGTTGATGCTTGTGATAATAGTGGGGCGCGGATTTGTCGGATTGTTTCGGTGAAACATGGGAAGACTAGTAAAGGAAGGATGGGTTATGCGAAGGTTGCTGATTGGGTTAAGGTTTCGGTTAGGAAGGGAGCCCCTAAAATGAAGGGTGAAGTTTTTGATGCGGTTGTTGTGAGGCAGAGGAAGCCGTGGAGACGGAATACTGGGGAGAGAATTTGTTTTAGTGATAATGCGGTTGCTTTATTTAAGGATGAGAAGGGCAATCCGAAGGGGACGCAGATTAAGGGTTCGGTTGCTAGGGAAGTTCAGGAAAGGTGGAAGGAAGTTGCTAAGATAGCGGGGGGGGTGTATTGATGGTAAGATTGAATAATGCGTGGACAGGGATGAAGGATGTATTATGTAGAGCTGATGTAGATTACTCAGGGGCACATAAATTAGTTGAAGATGGAGTGATTAGTAAAAGCCTTGGGGGTTTTCTTAAAACGTTTGTTCATATGAAATCTTGTCTTAATATGGCAATTTTATTTTCAGAGGACAGGGAAGAACGAGAAGTAAATTTGCGACTTCAGGAAGCTGAACTTGAGTTGAGAGAAATATGTCGGGTTTATAATAATTCGTTTTTGCAATTAAAACATGAATTAGCAGAACATGCGAGTGATGTTTATACTGAGGCACATGAAGAATGTCGAAAGATATGGGGGGAAGTGGCATAAGATGAAATCTGAATTTAATAAATCGTGGAAATCTAGTAAGCAACCTAGGAAGCAGAGGAAGTTTGTGGCGAATGCGCCGAATCATATTAAGAGGCGGTTGATGGGGGCTTGTTTGGACAAGAAGTTGCGGGAGAAGTATGGGATTCGAAGTATTGAGGTTCGGAAGGGGGATGAGGTTAAGGTTATGAGGGGGAAGTTTGCGAAGAAGCAGGGAAAGGTTGGGAAGGTTGATATTAAGGGAACGCGGATTCAGGTTGATGGGTTGCAGAGGGCGAAGATGGGAGGGGAGAAGGTGGAGACTTGGTTTCATCCGAGTAATGTTAAGCTTATTGTTTTGGATGATTCGGATAATCGGAGAATGAAGAAAAATAAAGGAACAGGAAATAAGGATGTAAAGGATAATATGAAAGAAGAGAAAGGCGAGAAAAAAATTGAAACTGAGATTAAACCTAAGGAGAAGAAAGATGCACATAAAGAAAAGTAAGATGCCTATGTCTTGGCCGGTGCCGAGAAAGGGAAGAGGTAAGTCGTTTGTGGCTGTGCCTTCGCATTCGAAGTCTAAGGGGATTAGTTTGTTATTTTTGTTGAGAGATGTTTTGAAGCTTGTGAAGACGCGGAAGGAGGCGAGGTATATGACTTTGAATGGGATGGTTAAGGTTAATAATTTGATTCGGAGGGATGAGAATTTTCCTTGTCAGGTTTTTGACAC
The DNA here is from genome assembly GCA_964561955.1 of Candidatus Woesearchaeota archaeon. GTDB lineage: Archaea > Nanobdellota > Nanobdellia > Pacearchaeales > GW2011-AR1 > JAGVXH01. Next base: position 7,530 of record CAZLQO010000006.1, read on the forward strand.
TTTGACCCTATCGGTTCAAAGTTTAGGTGACAGGCAGCCGGTGACAGGTAGCAGGTATTATAGGTTGGAAATTGTTAATAGGAAGTTTGCGTTGAAAGAAATTTCTGAGAAAGAGGTTGGGAGTAAAATTGTTAAGATTTCTGGGAAGAAGATTTTGGGTAAAAATGAGGTACAGATGAATTTGGACGATGGGCAGAATTTTATTTCTAATGAGAAATTTTCTGTTGGGGATTCCGCAGTGCTTAACACTGCAGGTGGGAGTGGGGAGGAGGGAGTTGGGAAGGTAACTGTCGAGAAGGTTTTGGCGTTGAAGGTTGGAGCTAAGGTTGAGATTGTTGTTGGGAAGCACGCCGGAGAGAAGGGTGAGTTGGTTGGAATTGAGAAGTTGGTTCGGGGCTGTGATTATTTAATTAAATTTGGGGATGGTCGTGAAGTTAGTTTGCCGTTTAAGACTATCTTGGTGATTGGATGATGCAACAGACACCAATAAGTGTGCCCGTCGGGTCTGGCAAAATGGTTAATCCTATGAGAGAAATTAAGTTAGAGAAGGTTATTTTGAATATTGGAGGGGTTGAGGAGAAGTTGAACAAGGGAGTGATTTTGTTGGAGACTATTAGCGGGAAAAAGGCTATTAAAGTTAAGGCGACGAAGAGGATTCCGACTTGGAATGTGCGACCGGGGCTTGAGGTTGGAGTTAAGGTTACGTTGAGAGGGAAGGGTGCTTTGGCGATGGTTAAGAAGTTGATGCCGGCGATTGATAATAGTTTGAAGGAGAAGCAGATTCAGGATAATTGTTTTTCGTTTGGGATTCATGAGTATATTGAAATTCCGGGGGTTGAGTATATTCGTGAGGTTGGGATTATGGGGTTCGAAGTTACGGTTGTTTTTAGTCGGGCTGGGAAGTCGGTTGAGAAGAAAAAGATTAAGCGGGGGAAGTTGCGAAGGTCGGTTGTTAGCCGAGAGGAGATTGAGAATTATGTTGTGGAGAAGTTTGGGACGGAGATTTTGAGGAAGGTTAAGAAGTCGGAGGTTGAGGAATGATACCTGATAGAACTACTATTGTTAGTCTTTCTAACTTTTATTATGTTATGTCTCAGGCTCTTTCCGAAAAGAGAGAGGATAGGGCTGTTTCATTGTGGGCAACGGCGAAGAGCTGTTATCTTGGATTAAAAGAACGTGGTGATTATGATACTGAACATCTTTTGAAGTCTTTGAATGAACTTGCAGAATGGTTGGATATGGAGGTTACTGTAAGATGACGTCGAGTGATTGGAGGAAGATGACGCGGCAGTTGCGGGGGAAGCCGGCTGTGTTGAAGAAATTTTTGAAGCATAATAAGCCGAAGGCGCGGGCGTTTGGAGTTTCAATTATGAAGTGTGAGGTTTGTGGGAGGACTGGGGCTCATATATCATCTTATAATCTAAATTTGTGCCGACACTGTTTTCGGGAGTTGGCGGTTGAATTGGGGTTCAAGAAATATAGTTGAAGATGGAAAATGAAAGGAGACCGATAAGATGAGTCAGGATGTTGTTGCGGATGGGTTGAATCAGATTATGAATGCGAAGCGGGTTGAGAAGCGAGAGATTGTGATTAAGCGGAGTTCTAAGGTTTTGGTTAATTTGTTGGAGATGATGAAGGTGGCGGGGCATGTTGATTATTCGGTTGATGAAGGCGTCTTGAGTGTTAAGATTTTGAAGTTGAATGAGTGTCGGGCGGTGAAGCCTCGGTATTTTGTTTCTGCGGGTGGGATTGATAAGTATCTTAGGAGATTTTTGCCGTCGAGGAATTTTGGGACTTTGGTTATTTCGACGAATAAGGGTTTGGTTTCGCATAAAGATGCTTTGAAGTTAAATGTTGGGGGGAGCGTTGTTGCTTATTTTTATTAGGATGAATAAAGATTTAGAAAGAATTATTGAAATTCCTGAGGGAGTTAGCGTTGTTGTTAGTGGGAATGGTGTTGTGGTTAAGGGGGATGGAAAGGAGTTGAAGCGGTCGTTTGATATTGGTAAATTGAATGTTAAGAGTGAGGGGAATAAGATTGTTTTGAGTGTGAAGGGTGCGACGCGGCGGGAGTCGAAGATGATTGGGACGATTTGGGCGCATTTGAAGAATATGATTAAGGGGGTTGGGGAGGATTTTGTTTACGAGTTGGAGATTTGTAATGTTCACTTTCCTATGAATGTGTCCGTTGCGAAAGCAACGGAAGGTGATAGGAAACAGGTGACAGGTGACAGGGTAATTATAAAATCATTTTTGGGTGAGACTACTGTTCGGGAGGCGAAGATTGTTGGTGGTGTTAAGGTTGATATTAAGGGTTCGAAGATAACTGTTAGTTCGAGTGATATTGAGGCGGCGGGGCAGACTGCTGGGAATTTGGAGAAGGCGACGAAGCTGACTGGGCGGGATAGGCGGATTTTTCAGGATGGGATTTTCATAACTAAAAAACCTTATAGGGTGATTTGATGGTGGATGAGAAAAAGACTGCTACTAAAAGAAAGAAGCCGAAGTTTTTGCGGACGGATTGGCATAAGAAGATTCGTTTGGGACGGGGAGTGAAGAAGAATCAGAAGTGGCATGGCGCTAAGGGTCGGCAGAATAAGTTAAGGTTGAATCGGAAGGGGCATTCGCGTAGGCCGAAGATTGGATGGGGCTCGGCCCGAGGTGGCAGAGAACAGGTATCAGATTTCAGAGTTATGAATGTTGGTGATTTGGCGTCGGTAAAGAAGGGTTCTGGGATTATTATTGGGGCTGTTGGGATGAAGAAGCGGAAGGAAATTATTGCTAAGGCGAATGAGATGGGTGTTAAGATTTTGAATAAATACAAGCGAGAAGCGGAGCTTCTCGAGAAGACAGATGACAGAGAACAGAAAACAGGAGGGAATGGGAAATGAATTTAGTTAAGCGGAAGGAGTTGGCGGCGAAGGTTTTGAAGGTTGGGAAGAATAGGATTGTTTTTGTTAAGGAGAGTTTGCCTGAGATTAAAGAGGCTATCACGAGGATGGATATTATTGATTTGCACAAGAATGGGGCGATTCGGATTAAGGAAGTTTCTGGGAGGAAGAAAATTGTTCGGAGGAAACATAGGAGGAGAACTGGGAAGATTAAGGGGAATGTTAATAATCGTAAGGCTGAATATGTTATAATTACGAGGAAGTTGCGGAAGTTTTTGAGGGGAATGGTGCGAGCTGGGAAGGTAGATAAGGAGAGAAATAGAGAAATTCGGAAGGAGATTCGGGCTCGGGGATTTAAGAGCAAAAGACAATTAAAGACTAGTTTGGAGGAGTTGTGATGGGACTTAGGACGATGAAGCGAAGGAGAAGGGAAGGGCGGACTGATTATAAGTTGAGGGTTGGTTTGTTGAAGAGTGGAGTTCCGAGGATTGTGATTAGGAGAACGAATAAATATTTTATTATTCAGGTCGTTGAGAGTGTTGAGGCGCAGGATAAAGTTGTTATGACAATTAGTTCTAAGGAGTTGCTTAAATTCGGATGGGACGCGGCTGGTGCCAAGGTGACAGGTGATGGGCAACAGATGACGGGGAAAACAAAAAGACAAAGAGTTGGAAACCTTAAGTCGATTCCGGCTGGTTATTTGACTGGATTACTTTTTGCTAAGAAGTTGAGTGGGAGCGTCGCACGCGGCATACCCTCTAAAAAGGGAAATTATAAAGAAGTCCCATCTTCATCTGGCAAAAAGTATATTGTTGATTTAGGGATGGCTCGGACTAAAAGTGGATGTAGGATGTTTGCTGTTGTTAAGGGATTGGTTGACGGTGGGTTGAATATTGTAGCCGATAAGAAAGTTTTCCCTTCGGAAGAAAGGTTGATGGGTGAACATATTGGGTTGAAAGATATGGTAAACAAGTGCAAAGATGCACTTGGGGAGACAGGCAACGGGCGACAGGCAACAGAAAAGGTAACGACTAATATAACTAAAAAGACTGACGGGATGTTGAAATAATGACGGGAAAAGATGATAAGCAGTTGAAGGAAATGTCTGATGTAGTTGAGGCTCAAGAGAAAGTTAAGGAGGTTGAGGTCTCTAAGGAATTTGATAAAGTGGCTAAGGCCGAGGAGCGTGTTGAGTTTAAGAGAGAGAGTAAGGAAGAGAGGTTCGCGCGTGAGGACAAAGAGAAGCTTGATAGGTGGGTGCCTCGGACTGAGCTTGGGAGAAAAGTTAGGGCTGGGAAATTTAAAAATATTGATGAGGTTTTAAAAGAAGGGAGAAAGATTATGGAGCCTGAGGTTGTTGATTTGTTGATTTCTAATTTGAGGACTGATGTTTTATTTATTGGGCAGGCTAAGGGAAAGTTTGGTGGCGGGAAGAGGCGTGCGTTTAGGCAGACTCAGAAGAAGACTAAGGAAGGTAATGTTTTGACTTTTGGGGTTATGGCTGTTGTTGGCGACGGGCATGGGCATGTTGGACTTGGTTATGGTCGGGCGTCTGAGACTTTGCCGGCGAAGGAGAAGGCGATTAGGAAGGCTAAGTTGGGGATTGTTAAAATTCAGCGAGGGTGTGCGAGTTATGATTGTTCGTGTGATGAGGAGCATAGTATTCCGTTGGCGGTTTCGGGGAAATGTGGCTCTGTTGTTGTTAAATTAATGCCGGCGGCGCAGGGTACTGGGTTGGTTATTGGGGATGAGATGAAGAAAGTTTTGAAGGCGGTTGGGATTAAGGATGTTTATAGTAAGACTTCGGGGAAGACTAAGACGACGTTTAATGCGGCGAAGGCTTTAATGTTTGCGCTTGAGAAAATTGGGGGGGTTCGAATATGAAATCTTCGATTTCATATTCGCGGTGGTCGGTCGCTTCGCTTGTGGGTGGTGGGTCGCTTCGCTTGTGGGAGCTTGGGCAACTTAGGGAGGGTTTTATATGATATTGGTTTTGAGGATTGCTGGGCAGGTTAAGAATCGGGTGAAGGATAATGAGACTTTGAAGAGGTTGAAGATGAATAAAAAGTTTACTGCGATTTTGGTTGATGAGAAAGATGTTGTTCGGATGGGGATGGTTCGGGCCGTTGGGCACATGGTTGCTTATGGTTCGGTTGATGGGGTTTTTGTTAAGGAGTTGAAGAAAGCTCGGAAGGATGTTGATGGGGTTCATTTTTTGCATCCGCCTCGTGGTGGGTTTAAGAGGAGTTCGAGGTTGCCGACGCCGAAAGGAATTTTGGGAAAGCATGAGGATATTGTTAAATTGGTTGGGAGGATGCTGTGAGAGTTCATAAGCGGAAGAAGAATTCGCGGATTCGTGGGGCGCGGACGGTTGGTTGGGGATTTAGGCAGAAGCATAAGGGACATGGGAATAAGGGTGGGTTCGGAATGGCTGGGAGTGGGAAGCGTGGGGACCACAAGAAGCAGTCTTCTTTGATGTCGGATAAGAAAGGCCAGTATTTTGGGAAACAGGGAGCGACTTCGCGAGGGACTAAGAAGAAGAAGTATGAGAAGATTAATTTGTGTGATGTGAAGAGTAATTATTCTGGTAGTAAAATTGATTTGTCGAAGCATAGGATTCTTGGGAAGGGGGATGGGTTTAAGGGTGAGATTGTTGCGAAGAGTGCTAGTAAGATGGCGGTTGAGAAGATGGAGAAGGTTGGGGGTCGAATTCACATTGTGAATTCGAAGGTTACAGATGACAGAAAACAGATAACAGGTGAGGATGGGAAGAAGGGTGAGAAAGATAGTGATAGTGAGGAGTAATCAACATGGCGAAAAGAGTCAAGCCTCTTTTGTTAATTTTAGACCCCTTGTTTAGTAGGAAAGAATTTGGGAAAAGAGAGGTTTATGATAATGGGTTGAGGGAATATTGTCTCACGAAAAAATTAGATGATGATTTTGATGGGGTCGTTGTTCATGGAGCGGATTCTGGTTATATGAAAATTATAGAAAAATCTAGGTCAAGAAAAATTCCCTGTTTTCTTCATTTAACTTCGGATATTTCTTTTAGGGTTTATTCTAAAAGATTTAAGGGAGATAAACTTGTGAGGATATCTTCGAGCTATTCAGTTTTATTTGAGCAAATTAAACAACATTTTGAATGATTCTACAAAACTTTATAAAACAAATTTAGTTTGGTTAGAACATGGGATTGCGAGGACTGTTGCATAATTTGCCTGAGGTTCGGGCGCCGACGGAGAAGAAGGTTAGTTTTAATGTTAAGTTGAAGTGGACTTTGGTTATTTTGGTTGGGTATTTTATTTTGGCGAATATTCCGTTGTTTGGGATTTCTGAGGGGGCGTTGTCGAGGTTTGAGTATTTGGCGATTTTGCTTGGGACTTCTTTTGGTTCGATTATTTCGTTGGGTATTGGGCCTATCGTTATGGCTTCGATTATTTTGCAGTTGTTGAATGGGGCGGGGATTTTGAATATCGATACGAATACCGATGAGGGGAAGAAGTTTTTTCAGGGGATGCAGAAGTTGTTGGCGTTTGCGTTTGTGCTTTTTGAGGCGATGGTTTATGTTTTGATG
>CAZLQO010000007.1:0-3681 GCA_964561955.1 Candidatus Woesearchaeota archaeon
CATCTTCTTCCATATATTTTAAATATAAATCAATTTTAAATATCTTTCTAAAAGTTAATAAGACCAATTAACTTAACAATGTAGGATAAGTTTTTATAGGGTAATATTGTGTAATTAGATGGATAAAAAAAAGTTCAAAGCGATTTGTGCTGAATGTGGTGAGGAATGTGACATCCCGTTTGAACCGACGGAGGGACGTCCTGTTAAATGTGACGGTTGTTTCAAGAGGGGCCGTGGGAGCAATGGAAGAGATAGGGGTTCTCGACGAGATTTTAATGTTGTTTGTGCTGAATGTGGAAGGTCAACGACAGTGCCATTCAAGCCGGTTCGTGGGGACCCCGTTCTTTGTAGAAACTGTTTTAATAAAAAGGCTGCTTAATTGTTTTCGTTTAACCGAATAATTATTATTTTACTTTGTTATGTTATGTTTGTCTTCTTTGATAGTTTTAATTTGGCTTATATTCGTGCTTAAACTCACTTTTTGATTTAAATTATTTATTTTCTAACTCTCACTTTTTTGTTGGATTTTTTGGCGATTTTACATTTTGGTTAAAAATGTATGGATATTGTTAAAAAGTTCATTAGAATGGCTTAAATCTTGTGTAGAAATTTGATTATTTGCCATTAGGTTTATGGAAAAGGAGCCTTTCTCCTATTGGTGTGTCGAATCCTTTTTGTTTGATTAGTTGAAAGACTTCGTTGCGGAAGTTGAAGTTGTGAATCATGCGATGGTGATTTGGGCAGAGCCCGATGAGGTTTTTTGGAGAGGTGTTTTGTTTGTTGGCGTCAATGTGGTGGATGTCGACTATTTTGTCGAAATCACATACGGCACATTTTTTTGTGACTCTTCTGAATGTTTTTAGATCTATGTTGTTTTGCTTGCGTTGTCTGTAGGCTTTGTTTTTGTCGAGGTGAAAGACATAATTGTAGCAGCCGGCGCAGAGGCCTTTGGCGTGGATGTTGATTTTTCGTTTGCATCTTTTGCATGTTTCTATTTTTGGTTGCCATTTGAGTTTTTTGTAGCAGGTGTAGCAAAGTCCTTTGGCATGATGTTCTTTTTCTTGATTACAATTGATGCATTTTTTTATCATATCAAAAAGATGCGTTCTTACATTAAAAACCTTGTGCAAACGGGCCATTTTCGTTCGTTTTTTAATGGAAGAACGGCGTACAATGTATATTATGCGAACTTATGGCTAATGTGAAAATTCTTTATCAAAAATTTAGTCTTTGTTGTAATTCCCCACGAGCGGATGGATCTAAGTAGTTGTCTCCTGGTTTGACATAAAAAGGTGATTGAAGATTTGTTTGCAAACTCTTGCATCTGCTCGATAGGTGGGACAACTTGGCCCACAAAAATAAGGATTGTTAATTTTTTTAAGTTCCTCTGGGCGCAATGTCATTTTATTAAAAACTTATTGAGGTTTTTAAAAATTTATGTGTTCTATGGCTTATTGAATTTTGTCTTTGCCTGGCGGTTGTGCACTAAGGTTTGGTTAGTGCAAAGTATAAAAAATAAAAAATAAAAATTGTTTGGGTTTATTTGTTGAAAATTGCTAGGATTAAGCTTATGATTGCGCCAACTACAACTACCCATCCGGCAATAGTTGTTATAATTGCTGGGATAGCTGGGACTGATAGAGTGCCATTGATCATGCCTGAACCAACTGCAAGAGCTACGATGATTCCTACTATCCATGTCAATATTCCAACCAAATTGTTTTCTTTCATTTTACCTCCTTTAAAATTTTTTTCTTCTCCTTGTGGTGAAATGGAAAAATACCATCGCTGCCACAAATGATATGAGGAGTGTTATAATGTATGCTTCTGATAATGATGTTGTGTAGCCGAAATATTCTTTGATTGAGTTTAGATTTTTCATCGAGTCTGGGTTTAGTGAACAGGCTGTCCATTTGTAAATCGGCATTGGTACTCCTGGGGCAATTCTGCATGGTATAATTGGGATAAATATTGACGCTATTAATGTGATTGAAGAAATTATCCCAGAGTATATCAACTTCTTTTCAAATTGCATGTTTTTTGTATGGATTTTGAACTTTATAATTGTTTTGGCAATCTTTTTTTTGTGGAATTTTGGACAGATTTGGACAGCGTCTTCTTGCTGCTTCTGTTTAAGTTATATTGAATTATGGGGTTGGTGGTTGTTTAAATAAAAAACTACCTAATTGATGGTATTTTTGTTTTTTATCGACTATAAAAGTTGATGTTTAATAATTGGACAGGGTGTTTGTTTTGTTGTTTATTTAATACTTTTTAAGGGTTTTTTGCTTAAAATTTGTTTTTTATTGTGTTGGTTGTCCAAACGGCGCGAAAGATTTATAAAGAAGGGTGTTTAAAAAAATATAAGATGTTGGGTTTATTTGGACACAAAAAAAGAATTAATAAATTGAGAGATGAGGTTCAGGATTCTTTTGATCATGTTAAAAAGGATTTTAATAAGGTTGGTGAATGGATTAAACATCTCGACGACAAACATGGTTCTCATGAAAATGAAATTACTGAATTGAAGGATCAACTTTTAATTATACAACAGGACTTAATTGAGATAAAAGATTTCATTTCTTTTTTTGGTCCACAATTATATAGGGGGCTGTCCAAACAGACCCAAACAAATACTATAAAACAAACAGTTGGGGGTGGTGTTCAAACGGGTGTTCAAACGGGTGTTCAAACAGATATTTTAAGTAATCTTACAGTAATGGAGAGGGCTATTATTTGGGCTTTATTGAATTCTGAAATGAAATTAAGTTATGAAGATTTATCTACATTACTTGGGAAAGATAAGAGTACTATACGTGGCCAAATTAATACAATAAAACAAAAAAACAGTGGAATTATTATGGAATCTCGTGAGACAAATGGAAAAAAACGGCTTTATGTCCCTGAAAATATAAAATTTAGTATAATAAAGCGGATAAAGGTGAAAATAAAGAAGAAGAAAGGTGAAAAGTGAGAGTTGGATGGAATATTTTTCCTAAAAAATTAAGGTTTTTGATGGAGATTGGAAAACATGTATGTAAAAAGGGTGAAAAGTGAGAGAATAATAAGATAAAGATTGGATAAAGGTGACATGCCTAAATATGTTGGATTTAGGGTTGCGCGTGGAAGTGTGAATAATGTTTGATGGAAATGTGAGGCTTATTGATAATCGTTTAACCGAATAACTATTATAGTTGCTAAAAGTTAGTGCCTATATCTCTCGTAATGTCTGAATTGTGGCCAAAGTGGCTATATTTTTAAGTGTTTGGGATATTTTTAGAACGATTGTTTTATTATTTTTTCTTATTTTTTCGATTGGTATGCCTTTTTTTATGAGCTTGTTTGTATAATCACGCATAGAAGACTCACTAAGGCCGATTTGCCCCGCAAGTGTGCGGTAAGTAATTTCAATGTTATTTTGCTCCTCAAGTGCGTATAATGTGCTAAAAACAAGCATTTCTTGGGTAGTTAGGCGCTTGAATTTGAGACGAATCCCTTTTTTTAGGTTGTCAAGTGATGCTAATATATCGTTTGCTTGTTTGAACTCTGAATTAGTTGTATTTTGAATAATATTATATGTCTGTCTGTTGGTTAGTTTGTTGGTTTGTTGGTTTGTTGGAACCCCCTTGTTTCCTGTGGAACTATTTGAATTTTGATTGTATAGGTGCTCTACTGGCAAAA
>CAZLQO010000007.1:3781-12869 GCA_964561955.1 Candidatus Woesearchaeota archaeon
TATCTGTTGGATTTGTCTGATTATATGTCTGTTTGTCTGTTTGTTGAGATATTTGCGTTGGGATATCTGTTGGATTTGTCTGATTATATGTCTGTTTGTCTGTTTGTTGAGATATTTGAAGCTTTAGTTGTAAAATTTCGTTTTTTAAAGATTGTATATCTTCTTTTATTTTAGAAAATGCTTCTTTTATCATATCCATAGAAAATTGAGGTGGGGTTTGTTTTTATTTATGATTGTTATTTGAAATATATATTATTGATGTTGTTTGTAGATTTTATGGGCTTTGTTTGAGATTCTCCATCTTTCTCTACGGGAATATTGGTATCCTTTAGAGTTTTTATTGATTTTTATGACTAATTCTTTTTTTTCGAGATTTTTTAGTAATTTTTTTGTGAACTCTTCGTCTCTTGCTACTTCTTTTGCGATTTCTGATGTAAAAATTTGTTTTGGGAAAATTGTGAAGAGGTATGATAAAATTTGTTCGGAGATTTTTTCGATTTTTTGTTGTGATATTTTTGGCATTCTATAAATAGTTTGTTTTGTTTTATATGTTTTTGCTTTAGTAAGGTTTATATTGTAGATTTAGTTTTATTTGTTATGAAATTTTGGAGGGGTGTTGGGGTTTTGTTTGTGGGGTTGTTGTTGTTTATTTTGTTGTTGTTGTTAAAAAATAATTTCATTGGGAATGTTGTTTGGGAGCCCGTTGTTAATGGGAATTGTACTGATTTTGAAATTTTAACTTTGTGGGACGATGTTTTTATTGAAGATAGTAGTGGGGTTGTTATTTTAAAAGATTTTATTGTGCCAGAGGGTGATTGTGGTGAGTATTTGGCTTATAAAAATAATAGTGATGGTGAGCTTTGGATTTTTTATGAGGATTTTTATGCTTCCTCATGGGGTTCTTCTGGAGATTTGTATTTTTCTGAAAAGAAAATTTTAAATTCTACTTGGGTGTATGTTTTATATAGCAATGTTAGTTCTGTTTTTTTGGAAAATTTTACCAAACAAACAAATATTTCATTGGCAATGGATATGATTTTAAATATTAATGATGGGCTTGTTAATAATTGGTCTGTTTTAGATGAGGAAAGTGTGAAAAATAAATTTAATGATGTATATGGTTTTATTGATGTTAGTGGGTTGTCTTTTGAAAATGATTCTTTGGTATTTTCTTTTAATGAAAATGACGGCTCTGATTTGTCTTCTTCATATATTAATATTACTTTGAGGAAAAATAAGGCTTTGTTTGATGTTGGAGCTTTGAGATATAATTATGACCCGGATTTTTTTGTGGAGTTTCTGGGTAATATTGGTAATTTTGTTTTTCTTGTGAATAGCAGTTGGAATTTTGCGTTTGATTTTATGGATTATTTTAATATTTCTAATAATGTTAGTGTTGAATTTGATTATATTGGCATTAATAATACTAGTGGGTCTAAAATAAATTATAGTTTTAATGGAAGTGGGGTTTATTTTATGCCGGCTATTGGGTTTAATGGTAGTCGAGAGTTTAGACTTGTCGCGAAGAGTGGAATAAGCGATGTTGTTTCTAATAATTTTATAGTTAATATCACTCGGGATAATGTTGCTCCTGTTTTAAATAAAGATGTTCCTTATTTTTATATTAAAGAAGGTGAAGATAATGGTATTGATTTAGATTATTATTTTTATGACATAGACCCTTTGACTTATGGTGTTAGTGGGGTTTATGGGGTTGATGTAAGTTTTAATGGCTCTATTATGAGGGTTGGTGTTAATAATAATTTTAGTGATTATAGTAAGTTTAAGGTTTATGCTTTTGATGGTTTTGTTAGGACTTTTAGTGATTATATTTATGTTTTTTTAGAGGAAGATAGCGTACAAAATGAATCGTCTACCTCTAATGATATTGGTGAAATTGTTGAAACTCAAAATATAAGTGGGATTGTTCGTCTTAGTTCAAACGAAAATAAGTGGGGTGTTTGGATTATAATATTTTTGGGTTTTTTGGTTGTTGTTGACGGTGTTGGTTTTTTTGTATATTTTTTTGTATTAAGAAATAAAAAAATTGTTCCACAAGGTGTGGGGTCGTCAGCTAATAATTATGTGAGAAATTTAGAATTAGGTAAAAAATAATTTACGCCCACACCCCGAATCGAACGGGGAAGCCCAGGGGGCCGCGGGTTCGAGCCGCGTGCAATACCATTATGCGATGTGGGCACATTATTTACAGAAGGGGCTCTTTTATTAATTGTTTGGTTTTTCTTGGAAATTAACTGTTGGGAACCTTATATGGATTGGCAAACCAAGTTCTTCTTCGAGTTCAAATGCTTTTATCGATGCTTTTTGTATTATTAAATTGGTTATTAATGTGTGTTCTGGTGTATCAAATTTTTTTTCTTCTTGTGATTTTATAAGCTCTTTGGTTTTTTTATTATTTAATGATAGGAAAATAATCCCTTCTATTAAAATTTTGCCCAAATTTAAATACTCTATATCAAAAACATATTTTATTTTTACAATTTCTTTTGATTCTTTAATTTTTTCTATATTTTGTATTTTAATATTTGTTTTTATTTCTAATTTGCCATTAAACTCTGGATTTCTTTCTGCGTTTATTTTTGTAAATTTTGAGTCTATTAGTTTTGTTTCTGTCATTTTGATATTTAATAAGAGTGGTTTATAAATTTTGTTATAAAAGATCTTCCTCGGAGACTACAATAAAATCACCGACGGCGATTACTGAGTTATATGGTATCAATGCCTCTTTTTCTTTTGTTCTTTCTAGTGATAAGTTTGCCGTGTATGTAGTTAGGTCTTTTAGAACAATATGTATTAATTCTCCCGTTCTTGCTTCAAATGTTATATCTTTGACAATTCCTAGTTTTTTACCTTCCTTTGTAACTATTTGTTTGCCAAGAAGTGCTTTAAATGGTTTTTTATCCATGGGTTGTTTAGATATAAATTGTTTATAAACTTTTCTTTTGGTTTTTGTTTATTATAAGTGGTGAAATTTTGTTTTAATTTTTTAATGTGACCCTATCGTTTCTTATGGAAAGTTTTAAAAAGTTTTTCTATTACTGGTTTTTTGTTTTTTGTTTTTTGTTTATAAATATTTATATTATATAATATATATATTATAATAGTTAATAATGTAATATATACAATAGAGAATATAGGTTGTTTTTGTAAAATTGATTTAATTTCTTTTGGAGGCGAAGTGTGGGGGTGGGGGTTTTTAAAAAAGTTGTTTTTATAGAGGGGGATTGTGTTTTGTTTTTTATATTTTATTTTTTGTTTTGGAGGTGAAGTGATGGTTTAAAATATATATTTCAAGTATATGAAAGTTTAAATAGTTTAATTTTATTTATTTGGTATGGGTGTAGAATTAGGTGAAGTTTTTGATTTGGCGTTGAATAATAGTTTGTTTAGAAATAAAGGGGTTTTGCAAACACGTTATACTCCTGATTCTATCCCTCATCGCGATAAACAAATTAAATCTATTGCTGCAATTTTGGCGTCGGTGTTGAGGGGAGAGAGGCCTAGTAATTTGTTTGTTTATGGGAAGACGGGTACGGGGAAAACTTTATCTGTTCAGTATGTTCGAGATGAATTGCTTAAAAAAGCTGAGAATTTGGGGGTAGATGTTAGGTTTGAGTATTTAAATTGTAAGTTGAAAAAAGTTGCAGATACTGAGTATAGAATTTTGGCTGCTTTAATTAATCAACTTGGGGGAAATGTTCCTTCGACGGGTTTGCCAACAGATAAGGTTTGGTCTAAATTTATAGAGCTGGTTGATAAGAAAAAACAATTGATAGTTTTTATTTTTGATGAGATTGACCAGGCTGTTAAAAAAATGAGTGATGGTTTTTTGTATTCTTTGACGAGGTTGAATCAGGAGTTGAGTTTGGCGCAGATTTCTTTAATTGGGATTTCGAATGAGGTGACTTTTTTGGAAAATATTGATCCTAGGGTTAGGTCTGGGTTGGGTGAGGAAGAGTTTATTTTTCATCCTTATAATGCGATTCAGTTGCAGGATATTTTAAAGGAGCGTTGTTTTGAGGCGTTTAAGGAAGGGGTGGTTGTTGATGGTGTTATTGCGAAGTGTTCTGCTTATGCGGCGAGAGAGCATGGGGACGCGAGAAGGGCATTGGATTTATTGAGGATTGCTGGGGAATTAAGTGAGAGAGATGGGAAAAAGAAGATTGAAGAAGAGTATATTGATTTAGCTAATTTAAAAATAGAAAAAGATAAGATTTTAGATATTGTAGAAGGAGAGCCGAAACAGTTTCAATTGGTTTTGTATGCGATTATGGGGCTGACAAAAAAAAGGAAGGATGTAGAGAGATTTTATACTGGAGATGTTTATAATTATTATCAAGATGTTTGTGGGCAAACTAAGACAGATGTTTTGACGCAGCGTCGTATTTCTGATATTTTGGCTGAGATTGATATGTTGGGGTTGATTAATGCGAAGGTTGTTTCAAAGGGGAGACATGGTAGAACGCGTGAAATTAAGTTGTCTATTCCATCTAATTTATTTAATAAGGTTGAGGCTATTTTGGTTGATAGTCTTGGTTTGTAAATAATAATGAGGCAATTCCCTATGGAATGTAGTTCCTCGATTTTGAAATGGTAGATATATTAAAGTTGTTTGTTGGCAAGGGATTTTTTTTAGACAGAGAGGGTTTGGGTTTTTTGTTTGGGAAGGAGGAGCAAGAAATTAAGAAGATTATTGATGAATTAATTAAGAAGGGGGTTAAGGAAAGGATAATTACAAAAGATGTTTTTGATAAATATATTAAGAAAGATGATGGTGGGGTTAAGTTGTTGTCTGGTGTTTGTTCTCGTGGGGGGAAAATCGGGGTGAAGGATTTTGTTCATCATTTTAGAACGAGATATGAAATTTTGAGGGGGCAGTTAGAGAAGAAGGTTGGGGATTTGAGTTCGATAAGGAGGATTGGGAGAGGCAATGGGGCATATAATATTGTTGTGATGATTAATAAAAAAAGGATTACTAAAAATAAGAATTTGTTGATTGAGGTTGAGGATTTGACTGGCCGTGGGGTCGTTTTGGTAAACCGTGAGAATAAAAGGTTATTTAGGGAATCTGAGGGGTTAATGCTGGATGATGTTGTTGTGTTTAGGGTTTCTGGCTCTATTAATATGTTGTTTTTGAGTGAAATTGTTTTTCCTGATATGAAAATAGAAAGGGAGAGGGTTGGTGAATCTGATGAGTATATTGCTTTTAGTGGGGATTTCCATGTGGGGTCTAGGAATTTTTTAGAGGGGGATGTTTTGAGGTTTGTGAGTTGGTTGAATGGTGAGGTTGGGAGCGACAGACAGAGGGCGATTGCTACGAGGGTTAAGTATTTGGTTTTAACTGGAGATATGGTTGATGGTGTTGGGGTTTATAGTGGGCAGGAGAAGTGGTTGGGTATTAAGGATATTAAGGGGCAGTATAAGAAGGTTGGTGAGATTTTGGGGAAAATTAGAAAAGATGTTGAGATTGTTATGTGTGCTGGACAGCACGATGCTGTTTGGGTTGGTGAACCACAGGGGGTTGTCTTAGAGAAATGGGCTAGTGAGTTATATAAAATGAAGAATTTAAAATTGGTTTCGAATCCTGCTTTGGTTGATATTTGTGGGTTTAAGGTTTTGATGTATCATGGGGCGAGTATTAATCGGTTTATTGATGAGATGGATGATATTAGGGTCGAATTTGGGCATCGGTCGCCGACTCGGGTTGTGAGAGAAATGTTGAAACGGGGGCATTTGGCGCCGACGCATGGGTTGATGGATTATGTGCCATGTGAAGCAGACCCGATGGCGATTAATATTGTGCCGGATATTATTGCGACTGGAGATCAGCATCGGGCGGAGGTTGATAGTTATAATAATATTTTGATGGTTGCAAGTTCTTGTTGGCAGTCGGCAACTCCATTTGAAGAGAAGGCTGGGAATGTTTCTGAGCCAGGTATGGTGCCGTTGTTTAACTTGAAGACGCGTGAGGTTAAGATTGTTGATTTTAGTAGGGAGAAGATTAAATGAAGAAGAAAAGATTGTATAAGTGGGATGTTGATAAGTATTTTAATGGGTTGAGTGAGGAGGTTAGTCGGGCTTATGAGGTTGCGAGTACAGCCAGGAAGAAGGGTTTTGATCCTGTTGATGAGGTTGAGGTTTCGTTGGCTGCGACAATGGTTGAGAAGGCGGTGAGGTTGGTTTGTGTTGTTTATCCGCATTTGCCGGTGGATAAAGTTGTGGCAAGGATGGAGGAGTTGGAGGTTGAGTATGGGCAGTTGGATACGACGGTGAGTTTTGTGATTGCGCGGGAGATTGCGGAGGAGAGGTTTTGTAAGTTTGATGATAAGTTGGCGGCGATTGATGCGGGGATTCGTGTTGGGTTTGCGTATATGACATTGGGGGTTGTGTCTTCACCGATTGAGGGTTATACTGGTTTGAAGTTGGGAAAGACGAGAGGCGGGAAGGATTATTTTGTTGCGAGTTTTAGTGGGCCGATTCGTTCGGCTGGGACGACTGCGACTTGTGTTGTTTTGATGTTGATTGATTATTTGAGGGAGTGTTTTGGTTATGCGAAGTATGACGTGAGTGAGGAAGAGGTTAAGAGGTATGTTGTTGAGAATAAGGATTATCATGAGAGGGTTGCGAATTTGGCGTATTTACCGACGGAGGAGGAGATGGGGTTTTTGGCGGCGAGGTTGCCGATTCAGATTGATGGGGAGCCTACGACTAGGAAAGAGGTTTCTAATTATAAGGATTTGGTGCGTGTTGGGACGAATTTTATTCGTGGGGGGATGTGTCTGATTTTTTCTGAGGGGTTGGCACAGAAGGCAGAGAAGGCGTTGGGGCGGTTGAGGTCTTGTAAGGAGAATGGGCTGAAGTGTACTGGGTTTGACTGGTTAGGGGATTATGTTGTTTTGCATAAGAAGCGGGAGGGTGGTGAGAGGAATATAGAAGCTACTTATATTAAAGATATTGTTGCTGGTCGACCGGTTTATGGGCACCCGTCTCGGAGTGGGGGGTTTAGGTTGAGGTATGGGCGTGGGCGGACGTCTGGGTTTAGTGCGGTTTCGGTTCATCCTGCGACGATGGGGATTAGTAATGGGTTTCTTTCTCATGGCACCCAATTGAAGATTGAGAAGCCAACGAAGGGGTGTATTATTACGTCTTGTGATTCAATTGATGGGCCGATTGTAAAAATGAAGGATGGTTCGGTTCGGAGGGTTGTTGATTATGATGAAGCTCGTGAGATATATAAAGATGTTGATGAAATTGTTTATCTTGGGGATATGTTGTTTCCGGTTGGGGATGTTATTGATAGGAATTTTGATTTATTGAAGCCGGGGTATGTTGAGGAGTGGTGGGCGGCCGCTGTTGCGGCCGAGGCGGCAGGTGACAGACGGCAGGTGACAGGTGAGATTAGTTTAGATGAGGCGATTAAGATTAGCAGAGGGTTGGGGGTGCCGTTGTATCCTAAATATATTTTTTATTGGAGTCAAATTAATGTTGATGGTTTTTTAGAATTGGTTAAATGGCTGAATAATGGTTCCTGGAGGGATGGGAAATTGTTTTTGCCCTGGGGGGATTCTGTTGTGGGGGATTTTACTTTGGCGAAAAGGGCGTTGGAAATTTTAGGGGTTGAACATAATGTTGTTATGGAGGAGGTTGTTGTTGATGGTGATGCGAAGGCATTTTTGTTTAACCTGGGTGTTTTGGGTATGAAAGAGGGGGGTGTTTTGGATTTGAAGATTGAGGATTTTGTGGGGACAACTACTTTAGAGATTGTGAATGAGTTGTGTGAGGTTGAGATTAAGGAGAAGGGTGGGACTTTTATTGGTGCGAGAATGGGACGTCCCGAGAAGGCGAAGTTGAGAGATATAACTGGTAGTCCCAATGTTTTGTTTCCTGTTGGCGAACAAGGGGGGCGATTGAAAAGTATTCAAGATGCTATTAATATTGGTTTTGTCGACGCCGATTTTTCTGTTTATGTTTGTGAGTGTGGCAATGAGGGCGTGTACCCTATTTGTGAAAAGTGTGGGGTTAAATCTAAAAAGAGTTTTTATTGTTGTGGGGGTTGTGGGGTGAAAGGGGATTTTTGTAAATTGCACGATAATTGTTTTAGTTTTTATAAAAGAAAACTTAAAATTGGGGATTATTTTGATGCTGCACGGGAGAAATTGAGATTTGAATTATATGAGGTGCCGCCTTTAGTTAAGGGAGTTCGTGGCATAGCTAATAAAGAGAAGGATGTTGAGAGTTTGGCGAAGGGGATTTTGAGAGCGAAGTTTGGCTTGTCTGTTAATAAGGATGGGACGGTGAGGTATGATGGAACAGAGATACCGCTTACTCATTTTAGACCTAAAGAAATTGGGACGAGTGTGATGAGGTTGATAGAGTTGGGATATGATAAAGATATTTGTGGTGCTGAGTTGATTAACGATGAACAGATTTTGGAGTTGATGCCTCATGATATAGTTTTGCCGGGTGGCGTTGGTGGCGAGGGCGGTGGCGATGAGGGATTTTTTAAGATTGCTGGTTTTGTTGATGAGGAGCTGAAGAGGTTTTATGGGATGGATGGTTTTTATAATTTGGGAAGTAGTGAGGATTTGGTTGGGGAGTTGGTTGTTTGTATGGCTCCACATAATTGTGCTGGGGTTGTTGGTCGGGTTGTCGGGTTTTGTAGGATGCAGGGGGTGGTTGCTTCTCCTTATATGCATGCGGCGATGAGACGTGATTGTGATGGGGATGAGGCCGCTGTTATGCTGTTGATGGATGTGTTGTTGAATTTTTCGAGGAAGTTTTTGCCGGGGCATCGTGGGGGGAGCCAGGATGCGCCATTGGTTTTGAATGCGAGAATTCGAGCGAATGAAGTTGATGACCAGATTTTGTCTTTGGAGAGTGGGGGGAAGTACTCCATGGAGTTTTATGAGGCTGCGGAACGTTGCGAACATAGTTCGCAAGTTAGGCGACAGGCGACAGGCGACAGGCGACAGGGGGTAGAATTGGTTAAGGACAGGTTGAAGAAGGGGGTTGAGCCGTTTGTGGGGGCTGGGTTTAGTCATGATACGAGCGATATTAATTTGGGGAA
>CAZLQO010000008.1:0-12455 GCA_964561955.1 Candidatus Woesearchaeota archaeon
CGGCGAAGTATGGTATACCGTATTTTTCGAATTTTGTTAATTCTGATATGAAGCCTGAGGATGCGAGGTCGATGTGTTGTCGTCTTCGTATTGATAATACTCAGTTGAAGAAGAGAGGTGGTGGTTTGTTTGGGAGTAATCCGCTGACTGGGTCGATTGGGGTTGTGACGATTAATATGGCGAGGCTGGGCTATGTGTCGACGAGTGGTGAGGATTTTATGGGGCGGCTTGATAGGCTGATGGAGTTGGCGAAGGAGAGTCTTGAGATTAAGAGGAAGGCGATTGAGAATTTCACCAAGGTTGGGTTGTATCCTTATAGTAAGTTTTATTTGAGGCAGGTATACCAGAGGTTTGAACAATATTGGAAAAATCATTTTGCGACGATTGGATTGCTTGGGATGAATGAAGCGATTTTGAATTTTATGCCAGGGGAGAATATTACGTCGCCGAAGGGGCATGAGTTTGCGATTAAGATTTTGAATTTTATGAGGGATAAGTTGGCGGAGTTTCAGGAGGAGACGGGGAATATTTATAATTTGGAGGCGACGCCGGGGGAAGGGACGACTTATAGATTTGCGAGGATGGACAAGAAGAGGTTCGGTCGGATTATTGTTGCGAATGAGGAGTCTGTTCAGAAAGGAGCTGCGCCTTATTATACGAATTCGTCGCAGTTGCCTGTTGGGTTTACCGACGATGTTTTTGAGGCGTTGGATTTACAGGATGAACTTCAGTGTAAGTATACGGGTGGGACGGTGTTTCATACTTTTGTCGGGGAGAAGATGATTAAGGATTCGGTTAAGAAAATGGTTAAGAAGATTGCTGAGAATTACCATTTGCCTTATTTTACTATTAGTCCGACTTTTTCGATTTGCCCGATTCATGGTTATTTGGCTGGGGAACATGAGTATTGTCCGAAGTGCGACGCTGAGCAGGAGAGGTTGCCTCTTGAGGTTGAGAGTGCAAAGAAGGAGTTGGAGGAAGAGGTCGTTGTTGAGAGGAGTGTCGATTCTTCGGTTGATATTGAGGATGAAAGTATTAAGATTGTTGAGCCGAAAGTTGAACGGAAAGTTTTGGTTCCGATGAGATTTAAATTAAATTTAGGAGGCAACGAAGCCCTTGGCTTCGAGGCAACAGGCAATAGGCAACAGGCGGCTGGGAAGTTAAGTGGTTTGTCTGCGTTGGGATATGAAAAATCTAAAATAAATTTAGGAGGTGATGGTGATGGAGAGGACTAGGTGCGAGGTGTGGAGTAGGGTTGTTGGATATTTGCGACCGATTGTGCAATGGAACGATGGGAAGTTGGCTGAATTTAAGGACAGGACCATGTTTTGCTCGGAGTGTTGATTATGAAAATTGCTGGACTGCAAAAGGTTAGTACTATTGATTATCTCGGGGAGATTTGCTGTGTTGTTTTTTTACATGGGTGTAATTTTCGTTGTGGGTTTTGTTATAATCCGGCGCTCGTTGTTGGAGAGGCGACAGATAATTTTAGTGAGGGGTATGTTTTGGATTTTTTGAAGAGTCGGGTTGGGAAGTTGGATGGGGTTTGTATTAGTGGGGGTGAGCCGTTGATGAGTTTGGATTTTGATTTTGTTCGTCGGGTAAAAGAGATGGGGTTTAAGGTGAAGATTGATACGAATGGGTCGTTTCCTTCTCGGCTTAAAGAGTTGATTGATTTGGGGTTGGTTGATTATGTGGCTATGGATGTGAAATCTTGTAAGGAAGATTATTCTTCTGTTGTGAATGTTGATGTTGATGTTTCTAAGATTGAGGAGAGTATGAGGCTTGTTAATGAGTTTGGTGGAGAGTTTAGGACTACTGTTGTTGGGCGGTTGCATTCTGTGGAAAGTGTTGTTAAAATGGCGAAGTGGATGAATGGGGTTTGTGGTGGGAAGCCGAGGAGGATTTTTTTGCAGGGGTTTAAGAATAAAGGGAGATTTGTTGATTCTTCGTTTGGTTTGGAGGTTGATTTTTTAGAGAAGGATTTGTTTGAGATGAAAGATTTGGTTGGGGGGTATTTTGAGAGAGTGGATATTAGAGTGTAATAATTTTTATAAAGGTGGATTTGGTTTGGGTTTGATGGTTGAGGTTGGAGAGAGGTATCGGCACTTTAAGGGGAAGGAATATGAGATTGTTGCGGTTGCGAGGAATTGTGATAATTCTAATCAGGAGGTTGTTGTTTATCGGGCGCTTTATGATTCTGCGGATTTTGGTTTTGGTCAGGTTTGGGTTAGGGGGTTGGAAGATTTTGAGGGGGATAAAGTTTTTGAGGATGGGCGGAGAGTTAAGAGATTTGAGTTGATTGGGAAAAAAAAGAGTGTTGTGGTTAAGGTTAAGAAGTTGAAGGAAAATGCGGTTGTGCCGAGGTACGCGCATGATGGCGATGCGGCTTTGGATTTGTATTCGACTGAGGATTATGTTGTGCTGGCTGGTAAGAGAGTTTTGGTGTCGACGGGGATTGCGATGGAGTTGCCTGAGGGGTATTTTTCTTCGATTAGAGGAAGGAGTGGATTGGCGTTTAAGAAAGGGATTTGTATTCTTGGTGGAGTGATTGAGTATGGTTATCGTGGGGAGTATGGGGCTGTTTTTTTGAATACAGGGGAGGATGATTTTGTGATTAAGACTGGGGATAGGGTTGCGCAGGTTGTGATTGCGCCGGTTGCTTCGGTTGATGTTGAAGAGGTTTCGGAGTTATCGGATACAGAGAGAGGGAGTGGGGCGTTTGGGTCGACAGGGGGTTAGTGTGTTTTATTGAGAATGTTTTCTAAATCTAAAATGTTGCTAATTTGAAAGTCTGCGTTTTCGTATTTTCCGATTATGCAAGTTTTTATGCCTAAAGATTTTGGGGCGTCTACGTCTTGTTTGTTATTGTCTCCTATATATAAGAGTTGTTTTGGGTTTAATTCTCTTAGTTGAATCCATTTGAGATATTTTCCTCCTGTGGTTTTGGAGCCGTTGTTTAAAGAGAGGAAATATTCGAATGTGTTTTCTGGGATTCCTATTTTTGTGAGTTTTTTTCGGGCGAGTTCGAATTCTGAGCCTGTTATTATGTCGAGGGATTTTGTTTGTGATAGTCTTGTTAGCATGTTTCTTAGGGCAGGGTTGGGGTTTATCATATCTAAGATATCTGCTTCTTCGAGGGCTTCTTGAATAAGGTCTCTTTTTCCTATTTCTTTTTCATATACTTCTGAAATTCTTTCGATGCTTCTGTGGCCTGATGATGTTTCTAAATAGGCTTTTTCAAATAGTTCTTCGGCTTTGTTTTCGGGGATATTGTAAAATTTGCTTATTTTTTCGTAGATTTTATTTCGGACTCTTTTGTGTATTTCTGGGGTGTAGGGGTAGAGGGTTCCGTCCAAATCAAAACCAATGGCTTTAATTTTCATTCGGGCCTTACGGTTCCGTTTAGAATTCCGCCTGTTGGGAATAATCTGTAGAGGGATTTGTGTGCGGGTGATTTGAGGATGTGGGTTTTGTCGTTGCCTCCTTCGGGTGGTCTTTTGTTTTCTATGTGGACTTCTGAGTAGGGTTTTGGTGCAGCGTAGTATGGGAATCCTGATTTTGAGGAGGCTATTAGAATTATGTTTTGTGAGATTTTTTTTTCGATTCCTGATTGTATTCTGTGTGAGCCGTCGCAAACTATGTCGATGGGATGTGAGCCTGAGTTTGGATATTCTGGATAGGATAGGTTTGCTAGTTCGGGATTTAGGTCGCAGTTGGTTCTTTCCATGTATCCTCTGACTTCATTGGATAGATGTAGATTGTAATTTAAGTGTTTGTTTGTAAAGTTTATTTGGGCTCTTTCTATGACTGGGGGGATTATTGTCCAATCTGTTGTTTCTTCGTCTGAGTATGCGGTATAATCGACGCCTCCATTTAATTTGAAAATATCTATGCCTTTTGCTGAAAAAAGATTTGCTAATTCGTCTATTCTGTCGAGAAACCCGACGCTGTAAACTGTTGGCTGGGGTACAAAGAGGTTCTTTTCGATTTCTTCAGGAGTTATATTTTTTATTTGGATGTTGGCGTCTTTGTATATCTTAATGTTTGGGAATCCTTTTAGTTGGACTTCTTTTAATCTTCTTTGGAGTTCTGATTGTTTGAAATGATTTTGAATTTCTATTTTTTTTATCATCTTTTTCTTGCTTCGGCGATTTTTTTTATTTTTGAAATTTCTTTTTCGAGAGCTTCTCCTGAGAGGTATTTTCCTGTTTGTTTGATTATTGTTTCGGTTCTTTCTGGCAAGATGCCGTTCATGTAATCGAAAACGTAGTCTCTTTGGAGGGTTCTATCTTTTATTGTTTCGTTTTTAGATATAGATGTTTCGTATCTTGACATGAAGCCTTTTAGTATGTCTTGATCTCTTGTTGAGACGTGATAGGAATCTGTGAAATCTACTATTCTTCCGTTTTCTAAATTCATTTTTGTTTTTTCTTTGACTGCGTCTTTAATTGTGCATTGTAGAGCGTAGAGTCCTATCATGTTCATTGGTGTGGCGATCATTGCGTTTCTACTTCTGAAGATGTAGGTCATATTTAGTCTTTGGATTTCGGGGTTTTCTTGATCTGGTGTAATCAAGAATCCTATTCTTTGAAGACAGGGGGTGTCTTTAGTGACGGTGTCTCTTTCTGGGATCCATGTGATTGTGTTTATTCTTCTTGAAAATGGTCTTTCACTTAATCTGTTGACTGCGAATTGTAATTGATCGATAGGCCCCTTTGGAGAAGGATAGCTTGCAAGTCTTTCATGATAGAGATAGTCCCATTTTTTGTCTTCGGTGTCTTCTAGGTTTTTTATCCAACTGTCTTTTGCTCCGTGGATTTCCATTTCATAGTCTAGTAAATCTTCTATACCGCAAGTCATGTATTTGTGCATGAAGGAATTGGCGTCGGGATTTTCGATTGTTATCATCATTGTCGCGTCGACTTGTAGACCATTGTCGTTCGAGTCTTTTCTTTTGTACCATTGCCCGTTTTTGTTTAGTTCTAAAATTGAGTTTTCCCACGCTTCTGGGATGCTTTCGCCTCTTGCATTAAGAACAGGTAGCCCTTTCATTGATTTGAGTTGTGCTTGTTGTTTAAAAATATAGTTGTGGTGAAATGGATATATTGATTGAAGTATATTTTGTAGGATACAGATATTTATAAAAGTTGGAGAGTGGGGGAAAGGATGAGCGGGGAAGTTTTATCTGATGGGCAAATGAAAAGGATGGTGGAAGGTGGGGCTATAAAAAATGTTGATATGAATTTACATAATCCCGGGAGTTGGGATTTGAGATTGGACGTTGAGAAATGGAAGCTTTTAGCGAGCGTGTCTCCTTTGCGAGGACAATCAGTAAAAGATTTAATTGAAAATTCTGGAGTTGTTGACGTTGGGAATAATACTAAAGATGAATTTTATTTGGATAGAAATCAACCATATTTGTTTAAGTTGATGGAAGAGCTTAAACTTCCAAGTGGGATTTGTGCAAAGGTTTTTAATAAGTCAGGTAGGGGGAGGATTGGAACTTCTGTAAGAATTTTATGTGATGGTGTGCCGAGGTTTGATCAAGTTCCTTTAGGATATAAGGGGCCTTTGTATGCGGAGGTTACAGCTACGGCTTTTCCGGAAGTTGTTTCAAGTAGAATGGCAATGCCCCAGATAAGATTTTATGAAGGAAGTCCGCAGAGAATCAAGGGCTTTGATTTAGAATTATTATTGAAAAAAGAACCTATTTTATTGGACAATAGTGGCGAATCTTTTTATAAGACGAAACAAGAGATGAAGGAAATTACAGAGAGTGGGCGATTGGTTTTTACCGCGGATTTGTCGAAAAACCTTTTAGCTTACAGGGCAAAGCAAGATGCAAGGACAATTGATTTAAGGAAGAAGGAATATTATAATTCATCTGATTTTTTTATTGAAGAAAGATTTGTTGATGGTAAAAAGCCTGGTGTTATAGTTCATCCGGGGGAGTTTGTTTTGGTTGGCGCGAAGCAAAATATAAGATTGCCGGAAAATTACGCTGGCGATATAGACGAGTATTCCCCTGAGATGGGCGATATGAAAAGTCATTATGCAGGTATAATTAATCCTGGGCACGGCTATACGTCGAAATTTTCTGAGGACCATATTGTTTTTGAGATGAGGGCGAGAGATATTCCTATTTTTTTATATGACGGAAAGCCGCTGGCATCGTTTGGTATTTATAAAATGTCTGAAGTTCCTGAGGAGAAATATGTGAAAAAAAGAAGTACGAGTTTTGATTGTCTTAAGTCGATTTTGCCGAGTCAATTTAAGAAAAGTGGAAATGGGGAATAGTGTAGAAGATTTTTGTATTAAGCATAATTTTTTAAAGTAATTTTTATCTAATGGTATATGGCTCCGTAGCTCAGCCTGGTCAGAGCACTGGACTTTTACCCTGAGTACTTCTGGGGAAGCAATCCAGGTGTCGGGGGTTCAAATCCCCTCGGGGCCATTTTTGATTTGGTAGAAAATAGTTTATAGTATGTAGTTGTTGTTTTTAGTGTCTATTTTGGCACGAACTACTTTGTAATGGCGAAAGGCAAAAGTTTTTAAAGCCATTTTCGGTGAAAATGTTATCTAAAGGCGATATTCTAAAAATGCACGTGCTCCAACCCAAACATGTGAAACTGAGTTCAAGCGAGGCTGAGAAGGTTCTTGGGGAGTTTAATATTTCTTTGGCGCAGTTGCCTAAGATTTCTAAGAATGATGCGGGGCTTCCTGAGGGGTGCGAAAAAGGAGATGTTATAAAGATTTCTCGTGCTGGTGAAATTTATCATCGGGTGGTTATATGAGATACGTTTTGCTACAGAATGATTTTGTAATTGGGGGCAGTTGTTAGGATGGCGGAACATGTTTTGGTTAAGGAGTTTTTGAAGAATCATTCTTTGGTTGAGTCTAATATAAAATCGTTTAATGATTTTATCGAGAATAGGATGCAGGAAATTGTGACGGAGTTGTCTGATTCTTTGCCGAATGAGGATTTTGAAATTAAGCTTGGGAAGATTCGTGTTGGGAAGCCGAATATTATCGAGGCTGATGGTTCTTCGAGGCCGATTATGCCGGCGGAGATTAGGCTTAGGAATTTGACTTATTCTGCGCCGATTTGGATGGAGATGGCGATTAATTATGCTGGGCAGGTTGAGACAGAGGAGGTTCAGCTTGGGAGAATTCCTATTATGGTGAAGAGCGGGGTTTGTAATCTTGATGGTCTTAGTGGGGAGGATTTGATTAAGAATTATATTGACCCTAAGGATTATGGGGGGTATTTTTTGATTAATGGGAACGAGAGGGTTATGGTTATGGCGGAGGACTTGGCTTCGAATCAGACTTTTGTTGAGTGGCAGAAGACGAGGGACAGGATGATGTTGAGGTTGTTTTCGCAAAGAGGTTCTTATAAGATTCCGGTTTCTTTGGTTGAGAGTCCTGATGGGATTTTAGAGATTTCGTTTTCCAGGTTTAGAGATATACCGGCGATTGTTTTATTGAAGGCATTGGGGATGACGAGTGATGCAGATATTGCTAAGTTTATTAAGAAGCAGACGGATAGCTTGGTTGTTAATTTTTATGAGTTTGCCGATGTTGGTAGTGTTAATGATGCTTTGATGTGGATTGCCGAGAAGAGTTCGTTGCAGGGGACGAATAAGGAGATGGTTGATAGGGTTAAGCAGAGAATGGATTCGTATTTTTTGCCGCATATTGGTTTGGATAAGGAGGCGAGGCTAGAGAAGGCGAGGACACTTTGTAAGTTTATTAAGCAGTTTTATATTGCGAAAGAGAATCCCGATGCGGCTATGACAGATAAGGACCATTATGCGAATAAGAGAGTTAGGTTGTCGGGGGATTTGTTGGCGGATTTGTTTAGGGTTAATATTAATATTCTTTTGAGGGAGGTTCAGCATACTTTGCAGAAGACGGTGAAGAGGCGGAAGTTTTATTCGATTAAGACGATTGCGAAGTCGACTTTGTTTACGCATCGGGTTGAGTCGGCGATTGCGACTGGGTCTTGGATTGGAGAGAGGAGTGGGGTGACTCAGAATATGGATAAGAATAATTCGTTTTCGATTATGTCGCAGTTGCAGAGGGTGACTTCGACTTTGCCTGGTGAGCGTGAGAACTTGGCGGCGAGGACGGTGCATCCTACTCATTATGGTAGGTTTTGTCCGATTGAAACTCCCGAGGGGACGGAGATTGGGCTGAGGAAAAATTTGGCTTTGTTGGCTAGGATTTCGACGAGGACAACTATGGAGCAGGGAGATATTTTGAAAGTTTTGAAGGATGCGGGGATAAATGAGGAACAGGGGGCAGTTGATGTTTTTTATAATGGGAGGTTTATTGGGGGGGTTGATGATATTGATGGGTTTGTTGAGAAGACGAGGGGGTTTAGGAGAGAAGGAAGGTTGCCCATTGAAATGTCGGTTAGATTTGATAGGTTTTTAGATACTGTTTTTATTAGCTCTGAGGTTGGGCGTGTGATTAGGCCTTTGATTGTCGTTGAAGAGGGTGTTTCGAGGTTGAAAGAGGAGCATCTTGATTTGGTTAAGAAGGGTGTTTTGAGTTGGGAAGGATTGTTTGATAAAGGGATTTTGGAATATTTGGATGCGGCCGAAGAGGATGATTGTTATGTTTGTTTGAATGAAAAAGATTTGACGCAGGAGCATACTCATTTAGAAGTTGATGCGATGGATATTTTTGGCGTTAGTGTTTCGTTGATTCCGTTTGGTGACCATGATCCGCCGGCGAGGATGGTTAAGGGTGGTTCGAGAGCGTATAGACAGGGGCTTGGTATTTATGCTGGGAATTTTCCGGTGAGGATTGATACTGATGTTTCGCTTTTGCATTATCCACAGAAGCCATTGGTGAGGAGTTTTGTTTATGATACTTTGGATGTTCATCCGGTTGGGCAGAATGTTGTTTTGGCGGTTATGCCTTATGAGGGTTATAATATGGAGGACGCGACGGTTTTGAATGGGGGTTCGGTTGATAGGGGATTTGGTCGGAGTTCACGGTTTAGGCCGTATACCTCGGTTGAGTTGAATTATGCTGGTGGGCTTAAGGACGAGATTTGTATTCCAGATAAAGATGTTTCGGGATATAGGCTTGAAGAGAGTTATAGGTTTTTGGAAGATGACGGGATTGTTTTTCCTGAGGCCGAGATGACAGAAGGAGAGGTTGTTATTGGGAAGATTAGTCCTCCTAAGTTTTTGAGTGAGGCGCGGGAGATTTCTATTCAGACTAAGAAGGAGAATTCTTCGGCGATTAGACAGGAGGAAACAGGTATTGTCGACGGTGTTTTTGTGACGCAGGATAGGGAGGGGAATATGGTTGTCCAGGTTAGGACGCGAGAGTTGAGAATTCCTGAAATTGGAGATAAGTTTTCGGTGCCACATGGGCAGAAAGGTATTGTTGGGATGATTGCACCGGAGTGTGATGTTCCGTTTACTGTTAGTGGCGTACGTCCTGATATAATGTTTAATCCGCATGGTATACCGTCGCGTATGACCGTTGGTTATTTGATGGATGTTTTGGCTGGGAAGGTTGCGGCTTTGTCTGGGCGGATTGTTGATGCTTCGGCTTTTTCTGGGGAGAAGATTGATAGTTTGGAAAATAATTTGAAGAAGCTTGGGTTTAGAAAGAGCGGGAAGGAGACGATGTATAATGGGATTACGGGACAGAGGATGCCGGTTAAGATTTTTATTGGGAATATGTTTTATTTGAAATTGAAATATATGGTTGCGGACAAGATGCATTCGCGGGCGTCGGGGAAGATTGCGTTGTTGACGAGGCAGCCGATTGAGGGTAGGAGTCGAGGTGGGGCATTGAGGCTTGGTGAGATGGAGCAAGAGGCGTTGGTTGGGCACGGGGCGTCGTTGCTTTTAAAGGAGAGGTATGATTCGGATAAGGTTGTGATTAATATTTGTTCGAAGTGTGGGTCGATTGTTATCGACGACCAGATTCATAATAAGAAGGTTTGTTCGCTTTGTCATTCGAATCAGGTTGAGCCGATTGAGGTTTCGTATGCGTTTAAGTTGTTAATTGAGGAGTTGCAGGGTTTGCATTTGTTAACTAAATTTGAACTTAAAAATAAGTATGAATGATTTAATGACAGGTATGGATGGGAATGAAGGTTGGGAAGATAGTGGAGTAGTTATTTGTAAATATGGATTGTCTGCGAGGTGTAAAGATTATTGTGAGGGTAGTGAAGTGTGTGATAGTGCAGAAGTTGTTAAACGGTGTAGTATATTTGAAAATCTTAGTAGAGATGAAATGAGTGAGTCGGGGGATGTTGTGTCTGGGCTTGGAGGCGTTGTGAATGAATAGGCCGATTAAGAAAAAAGTTGATGGAATGAGTTTTCATTTGTTGAGTCCGGAGCAGATTAAGAAGTTGTCGGTTGCGAAGATTGTGACGCCGGAGTTGTATGATGTTGATGGCTATCCTGTCGATGGGGGGTTGATGGATTTGAGACTTGGTGCGATTGACCCGGGGGTTAGGTGTCGGACTTGTGGTGGGCGATTGAAAGAATGTTTGGGGCATCCTGGGATGATTGAGTTGGCGCGACCTGTGATTCATATCAAGTATTTGCCGATTATAGATTTGGTTTTGAGGAGTACTTGTGAGGCGTGTGGGAAGGTTTTGATTAAGGACGAGAAGGATTTGTCTAAGGAGTTGATTGCGAGAGTTAAGAAAGCTAAGGATGGGAAGAAGTGTCCGCATTGTGGGATTGTTCAGGAGAGAGTTAAGTTGGAGAAGCCGACGACTTTTAGGAGCGGGAGAAGGAGATTATTTCCGTCTGAAATTAGGGAGAGGCTCGTTAAAGTTAGCGATGCTGATTTGAAAGTGCTTGGGATAAATGCTAATACGCTGAGGCCGGAGTGGGCGATTTTGACTTTGTTGTTGGTTCCGTCTGTGACGGTGCGACCTTCTATTACTTTGGAGTCTGGGGAGAGGTCTGAGGATGATTTGACTCATAAGTTGTCGGATATTATTAGGTCTAATCAGAGGTTGTGGGAGAATTTGAATGCGGGGGCACCTGAGGTTATTATTGAGGATTTGTGGGATTTGTTGCAGTATCATATTACGACGTTTTTTGATAATTCGATTGCGAAGATTCCGCCGGCTCGGCATAGGAGTGGGCAACCATTGAAGACTATTAAGGAAAGGATTGAGGGGAAGGAGGGCAGGATTAGGAAGAATCTTGCCGGGAAGAGGGTTAATTATTCTTCGAGGACGGTGATTTCGCCTGATTTGAATATGAGGTTGAATGAGGTTGGTGTGCCGTTTGAGGTTGCTAAGGTTTTGACTGTTGCGGAGAGAGTGACGAGTGTTAATTTGAAGAGGATGAAGAAGTTGGTTGCTAAGGTAGATTATCCTTCTGTTAATTATATTATTAGGCCGGATGGGAAGAGGAAGTGGGTTGGTGATGATTTGAGGGATGAGTTGATTGAAGAGTTGGAGCCGGGTTATATTATTGAGAGGCAAATTGTTGATGGGGATGTTGTTTTGTTTAATAGACATCCGTCGTTGCATCGGGCTTCGTTGATGGCGCATTTTGTTAAGGTGATTCCTGGGAGGACTTTTAGAATTCATCCTGCGACTTGTGCTCCTTATGGTGCGGACTTTGACGGGGATGAGATGAATATTCATGCGCCGCAAACCGAGGAGGCTAGAGCTGAAGCGATAGGATTATTGAATGTTAATGCTAATTTGTTTTCGCCGAAGAACAATATGAATTTTATCGGGTGTGTTAAGGATGCTGTTTCTGGGAATTTTGTTTTGAATGAGTCTGAATTGAGCAAGGAGGATGCGATGCAGTTGTTATATGAGTCGGGTATTGTTGTTGGGGGTTTGAATAAGATGAATACAGGGAAGGAGATTTTTGGGAAGATTATTCCGAAGGAGGTTGCTGGGAAATTTGATGCGACGAGTTTTAAGACGGGGAAGGGGGATGTTTTGAGGGAGGCTGATAGGAAACTGGGAAGAGATGCAACGATGGAGTTGTTGAGGCAGGTGTTTGCTTTGGGTACGACTTTTTTGTCGAGGACGGGGTTTACACTTTCGGTTGATGATTTGGATGTTCCTGATGTTGTGAAAAAGAAGACGGTGAAAATTATAGAGAATGCTGAAGGGAAGGTAGAGAAGATTATTGAGAGTTATTATAATAAGAGCTTGGAGTTGTTGCCGGGGAAGAGTGCGGAGGAGACGAGGGAGACTAAGATTTTGCAGGTGTTGAATGAGACGAGGACAGAGATTGGGGACGCTGTTAAAGAGGATTTCCCGAAGGATAATTTGGCTAGTAAGATGATTGGGTCTGGGGCTTCTGGGAGTATGTTGAATATTACTCAGATTGCGTGTTCGGTTGGGCAACAGGTTTTGCATGGTAGGAGAATTGATTTTGGGTATACCGGTAGGACTTTGTCGTTTTTTAAGAAGGATGATTTGTCGCCGAAAGCGC
>CAZLQO010000009.1:0-2309 GCA_964561955.1 Candidatus Woesearchaeota archaeon
CACGACGTCAAGCGCACTTCTACAGCCACGTGTTCTACCATTGAACTATGAGGGGCAATCTATCTTAATAAATTATCCTTATAAAGTTTTAGCAACAACAAAGACTTATAAACAATAAAACAATAAACAGTCAAGAGGAAAATGAGAACAAAATTTTTATTACTTGCATCAACAATAATTCTACTAGTATCAATAGCAATCGCCGCCCACACAATCACCCCGACATCCTACAGCACCAACGAAACAATACAAACAACATTCAATATCTCCATAAACAACACAAACGCAGAACAAACAGCAAATATCACATCGGTAAACATCACACTCCCATCCACCTTCACATTCACAGCAGGAACAAACGGCTCAAACGCAACAGCATCGCTATTCACAAACGCGAGCAACACATTAAGCTGGACAAACACAACAGGATACATAATCAATGGAAGCGAAACAATGCTCTTCTGGTTCAACGCAACCGCATCAACACCAGGAAGCTACAACATTTCAGTAAGCACAACAAACATCACAGGCTCATATGCCTCAAACATCACAGTAGAAATAAACGACACAACGGCAACAACGGCAACATTCGGCACAATCCCAATCAATGCCTACAACAGCTCAAGCCCGAACGTAACATTCGGATTAAAATGCACCGACGCCGACAGCTCACCAGACACAATACAACTGTGGGGAAACTGGAGCGGGACATGGACAGCAAATAACACAAACTCATCACCAGTCAATAACACTTTCTCAAACATTAGCATAACAGGACTCTCGGATGGAACATACAAATGGGCAATCTATTGCAACGATAGCGCAAGCAACAGCGATTGGACAAACACAAACCGGACATTAATCATCGACACAACAAACCCAACAGCGTCAGCATCATGTATACCAAGAGACCTCAGAAATGGAGAACCAACAACATGCACCTGCTCTGGAACAGATGCAACTTCAGGAGTAAGCACAAGAACAGCTACATCAACACCAAACACAGCATCACTATCAGGAACCCAGACATACACTTGCATAGTAACAGACTACGCAGGCAACTCCGCATCAGCCACAGCAACATATGTAGTCACCGACGGAGGAGGAAGCTCATCATCAAGTAGCGGAGACAGCACAACATTCTGGACAGCAGGAACACATGCAGTAACCAACGAACAATTCCAAAATTCATTTACAAGAGAAATATCAGTAAAACAAAGATTTAAAATACAAATAAATTCACAAGATCACCACGTCGGAGTAACCGGAATAACAGCTACGACAGCAACAATCGAAATCGCATCCGACCCACAAACAGCGACGCTATCAATAGGCGACGAAAGAAAATTCGAAGTAACAGATGACAATTATTACGACATCTTTGTAAAACTAAACTCAATCACAAACAACAAAGCCAATATAACAATCAAATCAATAAATGAACTAATCACCGAACAATCAATAATAGAAGAAAAAACAAAAGAAAACACAGCAATAGAATACAACAACACAGCAACAACACCTTCATCAAAAACATACTTATGGACTACAGGAATTATTGTTGCTATAGTTATAGTAGTTATCCTAATTATCTACCCAAAGAAAAAGAAATCAAAAAAATAATTATCTCAACCCAATCTTCCCCTTCTGCCAATCCTCAATAATCCTAATCGCCGTCCTATTCTCGTCAACCTCCCCACCCTTCACTAAATAACCACACTTTCTACCAATCGCTTCAAAAATCACATCAACAGCATCCCCCCTAACCTTATAAAATTTCTTAATAGACTCAACAACTCTACTCCCCCCACCCAAAAGAAAAAAGGCGACCTTTTCAGGATTCTTTATCTTATGCGGGTCCTTAGCCACAGCCATCCCCGCCCGAATCCTACCATCACCAAACGGAATAACCCCCGGCGAATCCATAATCCTCAGCCTGCCAGACCGAACCCACTGAGTCTTCTTAGTAGTCCCGGACACCGACGACACCTTCACCCCAGCACCAGGTGCCAAAAAATTAATCAAAGTCGACTTCCCCACATTCGGATAACCAACAACACCGACACGCAAACTAGCCCTCGACCACCCCTCAGCCATATTCTCCAAAGCCAACTTCAATTCCTTAACACCAATCTTCTTCGTCACCGAAACAAAAACCCCCTTAGGATACTCCTCACGCAACTTCTCAACATCCTTCCGCCCAACCAAATCAATCTTATTAAAAACATAAATCAACCTCTTGCCCTCCCTAATCTTATTAACAATCTCAGAATTCCGAGCAACCTTCGGCATCCTCGCGTCAACTACCA